>JAQBPH010000465.1:0-5818 GCA_028287625.1 Chloroflexota bacterium
CTGATCGCCGGTCCCGCCCTCGGCGCCCTCCTCGAGGTCACCCCCCTCGAGCTCTCCCGGGCCGTCGCCCCCCACCCGACCCTGAGCGAGGTGCTGGGGGAGGCCGCCCTCGCGCTGAGCGGCGAGGCGATCCACCTCTGACGATGACGTGACGGTGCCTTGCGATCCGGCAACCGCACGGTGATGTGACGTCCGGCACGCCGGGGGTCTGGGATACGTTGTGACCGTGTCCAGCCTCTCCGGCGTCTCCCGCCGCCGCCTTGCCGCCCGGGGGGTCGCGGACCTGGGCGCGGCGGCCCTCTCCGTCCCGTCGCGACTGCTGGCCTCGATGAGCGCCGCCGCGTCCACGTGGACGCTGGTCGCCACGATGCTGGCGGTCTGGTGCGTGGAGGCGGCGGTCACGGGGCAGGTCCATGCCGGTCGACCGATCGGCCTGCTCTCGCTGGGTGCGCTGCCGAACGTGAGCGTCGCGGGGCGGGGTGGCAGCAGCGACTGGTGGCGGTACGTGAGCAGCGCGCTGCTGCACCAGAGCCCTCTCCAGCTCGCCGGCAACGCCATCGGCGTGCTCGTGGTCGGCACCATGGTCGAGCGCCTCTACGGCCGTCTGGTGACCCTGGCGACCTTCACCCTCGCCGCGGTCGCCGCCGGAGGCCTCTGGGTCGTCGCCAGCCGCGCCGGCCTGGTTCCGCTGGGGACCTACACGGTGGGTGCCTCCGCGGGTCTCTGCGGCCTCATCGGCCTGCTGGTGATGTTCGGGCGCAGTCCGCACGCGCGTGACGACCGCCGCCAGGCTGCGGCGGCCCGGATCCGCGCGCTGGCGGCGACCGGCCTGCTGCTGATCGGCGGCTCCACGCTCCCCAGCGTGAACAATTTCGCCCACGCCGCGGGGCTGTGCTGCGGCCTGCTGCTGGGTGGGCCGATCCCGCCCCTGCCGGACCACGGCGGCCGCCGGCTCCGCCCCGCCGAGCGCGCCCTGCTCGCCATGGTGGTGGCCGCCGCCGTGCTCGCCCTGGCGGTGGCCGGCCAGCACCTCGCCGGGCGGCCGTAGCGACCGGGATGGTGAGCGGGCGCGGCCGTCCGAGGCCTACCCGCAGCTGGTGACGGTCAGCGTGTCCGGCGCCTCGGCGAGGCTCACCCCCGTGGCCCGGGCGGCGTAGCCGGCCAGCGGGTGCTGCAGGAGCAGGTGGTCGGGGCCGTGGGCGGCGGCGAGGGCGACGCGCATGCAGGCGATCGCTCCGCTGGTCCAGGTGACGTAGGCGTCGCCGTGCCAGGCGCCGGCCGCCGCCTCGGCGTCGGCCGCGCGGATCGCGCCGGTGGCGGCGGCGTGCTCCAGCAGCAGGCGCAGGCCCAGCTCGCCGAGCACACCACGGTCGATCACCGGGCCGCCGGCGGCGGGGGTGGCGACGTGGACGGCGGCCGCGGCGCCGGCGAGGAAGCGCTGCGGCTCCAGGATCTCCGCGCTGGTGGCGGGCGGGGTGCGGAAGGCGGCGTCGACGCCCGCCTGCCCGCGCACCGTGGCGAGGGCGCGGACGAAGGTGGCACCGGCGGCGTAGGGGAAGCGGACGATGGCGGCGAGCGGCGCCGGCGTCTCGCCGCGCACCCCGGTCGCGGCGTCCTGCTCGAGGCGGGCGCGCACCCGCTGGGAGGCGGGCAGGGAGGCGAGGTACTCGTCCTCGATGCGCACCGCGTCGCCCTCGACCAGGGCGGAGAAGGCCTGGGCGCGCTCGTCGGCGCCGCTGTCGAGCTGGGGACGGTCGATGCCGAACCACTGGTCCTGGAGGGCGTGGGTGAGCTCGTGCACCAGCACCTGCCGGACGAACGGGGTGGGCGCGGTGCCGCGCACCAGCAGCGTCCTCGAGGGGGGCTCGTAGAGACCGACCACGCCCTCGGCCTGGGACCGGCGGGCGGCGGCGGCGAGGTCGACGCTGCGGGGCACCAGCTGGAGGGCGTCGATCTCGGCGGCGAGGGCGGGGTCGATGCCGCCGCCTCCGCTGTGACGGCGGAAGGCCGCGTCGTCCAGAAGGAGCACGCGCACCGGGCTCCTGAAGCGCAGCCCGCGGTGCTCCTCGACGAAGCGCTCGGCCTCGGGGACGAAGGCGTCGAGGCTCGGCGGGTCGGCGGGCGTCGGCACCGCCGTCGGCGGCGGGGCCGCGGTCGCCGGGGCGGGGCGCGCCGCGGCGGGAACGCTCGGGGAGGAGCTGCAGCCCGCCGCGGTCAGGGAGGCGGCGACGGCCACCGCCGCCAGGGTTCGAGCCCTACGCGGCAAGATCTCGCAGGATCGCGGCGAGCGACGGGCGGCGCAGCCGGCGCAGCGCGGTGGTCTCGATCTGCCGTGCGCGCTCGCGGGTGACGCCGAGACGCCGGCCCACCTCCTCGAGGGTGCGCTGGTGGTCGTCGACCAGGCCGAAGCGGAGCTGGATGACGCGCCGCTCCCGCGGGGTCAGCGCGGTGAGGATGGTCTCGATCTCGCTGCGCACCGCGCCGGCCGCGACCGTCCTCTCGGGGCCCGGAGAGGCGTCCTCGATGAGGTCGCCGAGCCGGCCGCCGTCCTCCTCGCCGATGGGGAGGTCGAGGGACACCGGCTCGCGGGCCGCCGAGCGCAGCGCGCGCACCTGGTCGACGCGCATCCCCGCCGCCGAGGCGACCTCCTCCTCGGTGGGCTCGCGGCCCAGCTCCTGGGTCAGGGTGCGGGTGATGCGCAGCACCTGGCCGTGGCGCTCGCCCACGTGCACGGGGAGGCGGATGGTGCGGGACTTGTCGGCGACCGCCCGGCTGATCGCCTGGCGGATCCACCACGTGGCGTAGGTCGAGAACTTGAAGCCGCGCCGGTAGTCGAACTTCTCGACCGCGCGCATCAGCCCGATGTTGCCCTCCTGGATCAGGTCGAGCAGGGGCAGGCCGGACGTGGAGTAGCGGCGGGCGACCGAGACCACCAGGCGCAGGTTGGCCTCGATGAGGTGGCGCCGGGCCTGCTGCGAGCCGGCCTCGATCTGCATGGCCAGCTCGACCTCCTCGGCGGCGGTGAGCAGGCGGACGGTGCCGATCTCGTTGAGGTAGGCGCGCACAGGATCGTCGAGGCCGGCGGTGAGACGCGCCTCGCGGAGGTCGTCCGCATCGGCGTCGAGGATCAGGGCGTCGCCGTCGTCGGTGGCCGCGCGCCGAGCGCCCTCGACGGCCCAGGGGTCGGCGGGCACGCCGGAGAGGCTCAGCAGCTCGGCCGGCTCGGCACCGGTGCCGCCCTGGTCGTCGTCGAGCATCAAGGGGGGATGAGTCCTCATGGAATGAAGCGTGGAGCCTCTGCGTAAAGTTCCCGTTTGCTCGCGCTCGCGGCGAGCCCGCACGGGAGAGATACCCCGCGCCCGTGGGCCATAAACCCGCCCGCCGGCGGTCGAAACCGCCCAGGCGCGCCGCTCCGGGCCGGTTTTCGCCCCCGGCGGCGTTCTTCGGGTCAAGATCCTGTCACCGTGCGACAACGCGGGATTCCGAGGATGATGCTGTCCCGGTGCAGGGGCCAGAGCCCTCCATGCCCTTGGGAGACGACGACGTGGCTGTGATGAGACCGGAGACCTCCCCGGGGTCGGACCTCGACGCCGAGCTGCTCCTGACGATGTACCGGCACATGGTCCGGGCACGTGTCCTCGACGAGCGGATGTGGGTGCTGAACCGCCAGGGCCGGGCGCCCTTCGTGATCTCCTGCCAGGGTCACGAGGCCGCCCAGGTGGGGATGGCGATGGCGCTGAAGCCGGGCTACGACTGGATCGCGCCCTACTACCGCGACCTGGCCCTCACCCTGGTCCTGGGGATGACCCCGCGCGACCACCTCCTCGCCCTGCTCGCGCGCGCCGCCGACCCCAACAGCGGCGGCCGCCAGATGCCCGCCCACTACGGCTACCGCCCCCTGAACATCATCACCGGCGGCTCGCCGGTGGCCACCCAGGTGCTCCACGCCGCCGGCGCGGCCCTGGCCAGCCGGGTGCGCGGCGAGGACGCGGTCGCGTACACCTCGCTCGGCGAGGGCAGCACCAGCGAGGGCGACTTCCACGAGGGGCTGAACTTCGCCGCGGTGCACCAGCTGCCGCTGATCTGCGTGGTGGAGAACAACGGCTTCGCCATCAGCGTCCCCTGGTCGAAGCAGGGCCACACCAAGGACGTCGCCGACCGCGCCCTTGGCTACGGCATGCCCGGCGTCATCGTCGACGGCCTCGACCCGGTGGCCTCCTACCATGCGATGACCGAGGCGGTGACACGGGCGCGGCGCGGTGAGGGCCCCACCCTCATCGAGGCCAAGGTGGCCCGGCTCACCCCGCACAGCTCGGACGACGACGACCGGCCGTACAAGACCCGCGAGGCGGTCGCCGAGGAGAAGGCGAAGGACTGCGTGCTCCGCTTCCGCCGCGTGCTCGAGGAGCGCGGCGTGCTCTCCCCGGGCGACGCCGAGCAGGTCCGCGCCCAGTGCATGCACGAGGTCGACCGCGCCCAGGAGGAGGCCGAGAACTCGCCCCTGCCCTCCCCCGAGTCGCTCCACCTCCACGTCTACGGGGACCAGTGACGATGGCCGTCAGGACCTACATCGAGGCGATCCGCGAGGGGATGCGCGACGAGATGCGCCGCGACCCCCGGGTGATCGTCCTCGGCGAGGACGTCGGGGTGAAGGGCGGGGTCTTCAAGGCCACCGAGGGGCTCCACGCCGAGTTCGGAGAGACGCGCGTCATCGACACCCCGCTCGCCGAGTCGGCGATCGTCGGGGTGGCCATCGGCGCCGCGATCAACGGCCTGCGGCCGATCGCCGAGATCCAGTTCCAGGACTTCATCCTGCCCGCGGTCGACCAGATCATCAGCGAGGCGGCGAAGATCCGCTACCGCAGCAACAACGGCTTCGGCGTGCCGATGGTGGTGCGCGCCCCCTTCGGCGGCGGCGTCCACGGCGCCCTGTACCACTCCCAGTCGCTGGAGGCGATGTTCTGCCACGTCCCCGGGCTCAAGGTGGTGGTGCCGAGCACGCCGCAGGACGCCAAGGGGCTGCTGCGCGCCGCCATCCGCGACCCCGACCCGGTGCTCTTCTTCGAGCACAAGCGCTGCTACCGGCTGATCCGCGGCGAGGTGCCCGACGGCGAGTACACGGTGCCGCTGGGGCGCGCCGAGGTGCGCCGCGAGGGCCGGGACATCGCCGTGTTCACCTACGGCCTGATGACCCACTTCTGCCTGGAGGCCGCGGAGTCGCTGGCCCGCGACGGCTTCGCCTGCGAGGTGGTCGACCTGCGCAGCCTGCGCCCGCTCGACCGGGCGGCGATCGTGGCGAGCGCGCGGAAGTGCGGCAAGGTGCTCTGCGTCCAGGAGGCCAACCTCGCGGTGAGCGTGATGTCCGAGGTGGCCGCGATCGTCGCCGAGGACTGCTTCGAGTACCTTGATGCTCCAGTGCGACGGCTGGGCGGGCCGGAGGTGCCGGGCGTGCCCTTCTCACCGCCCCTGGAGGAGGCCTACATGCTCAACACCACGAAGATCGAGGCGGCCCTGCGCGAGCTGGCGGCGTACTGATGGCGGTGACGGTCACGATGCCGCAGCTGGGTGAGAGCGTCACCGAGGGCACCATCTCGAAGTGGCTGAAGCAGCCCGGTGAGCGCATCGAGCGCTACGAGCCGATCGCCGAGGTGATCACCGACAAGGTGAACGCCGAGGTGCCCGCCCCCTCCGACGGGGTGATGGGAGACCTGATCGCCGCCGAGGGGGCCACCGTGCCCGTCGGCGGCGCCATCTGCACCATCCGCGGGCTCGAGGAGGGGGCCGCCCCGTCCGCGTCCGCGCCCGCCCCGGCGGCCGA
>JAQBPH010000472.1:0-6846 GCA_028287625.1 Chloroflexota bacterium
CGGCGCCCAGGGAAACGCCCGCCGCCGGGATCGAAAGGCTCTGGCGAACCACCATCGCATTCTCCTTGCCTTTTCCTGCTGTGTCAGACGCCCGACGGGTAGGTCTCGGGGACCTCGCCGTGGCTCCAGCGGGCCGTCCTCTCCAGTGGCTCGACCGCGCGCGTCTCGTCGACGTGGATCACGGCGTCGAACTGGTCGCGCAGCCGAGCCCGGAAGTAGTGGCTCCGCCGCTCCGACTGCGGGCGGTACACCACGGCGACCATCCGTTCCAGGCGCGCGGAGCGCAGCACATCCGCCGACCGTGGGGCCTTACTGAACGACGTGAAGAACGCCTTCTCTCCGACCTCGTGGAACAGTTCCTCGACGCTGTCGGACAGGGCGGGCCTCAGCCACTTGCGCTCGGCCGGTCCTCCCCAGTGGTCCGCCGCGGTGACCGTGCCTGTGTAGGTCGTGAGGCCGATGAGGCGGCAGTCTGTTCCGTGCCGCTCCCGTACGAGCCGGCCGAGGTTGATCTCGCCACGGCACGCCGCCTCCGTCGCCCGCGCGTCGCCCACGTGGGCGTTGTGCGCCCATACGACGATCTTGGCCGGCCTGCCCCGGCTGCGGCCGAGATGCTCAGCGATGGCGTCGAGAGTGTCGGCCATGTGCCGATCCCGCAGATTCCACGCCGAGATCCGCCCGCCGAACATCGAGCGGTAGTGCTCGTCGGCCTCCTTCAGGGCCGCCGCGTTCAGCTCCGCGTAGAACAGCTGGTCCTCGGCGAGCAGCCCTTCTCTCCGCGCGGACTCCATCGCGTGCCGCCGCAGGTCCACGAGCCGCTCGACCACCTCGTTCTCGCAGGCCTCACCGGCCCCGCAGGCGGGCTTGAACCCGTACGCCGACCCGTCGCCGCTGCCCAGGTGATCGAAGCAGGCGTACCGCTCACGGGCGCGGGTGGCGGCGGCCGCGTCGACGCTCCGGAGATAGGTGATCACCTCCTGGCGCGCGTGGTGCGTGCCGTAGAGGTCGAGCCCGTAGAACACGGCCTTCTCCGAGTGCCCGAGTACCCGGTGGTTGTGCTCGCGCAGCCATCCGACGAAGTCCAGCACCACCGCGTTGCGCCACATCCACGTCGGGAACCGCTGGAAGCCGCGCAGCGCCTCCTCGGCGGTGGCGTCGTCGCTGCGCCCGCGCACGAAGCGGTTCACCCGGTAGGCGTCGGGCCAGTCGGCCTCGACCGCGACCGCGCAGAAGCCCCGCTCCTCGATCAGGCGCCGGGTCAGCAGGGCACGCTCCTCGTAGAACTCGTGGGTGCCGTGCGAGGCCTCGCCGATGAGCACGAAGTGCGCGTCGCCGACGAGGTCGAGCAGGGTGTCGCGGTGCCGCCCCTGCTCGGTGACCACGCTCAGCTCGGGGCGGAGCGCATCGGCCTCGGAGGCTGGCGCGGCCGCGGGCGCCCAGCGGCCGGCGGTGGCGGCACGCAGCAGGTCGCGCACCTCGTCGTCGGAGGTCTGCGTGAAGTTCCAGTAGGACTCGCCGACCGCGAGGAAGGGCGACGGGGTGGTCGCGCAGACCACGTCGTCGACCATGGAGGCGAGCTCCTGGCAGGTCGAGATCGGGGCCACCGGCACCGCCACGACGATCGCCGCCGGCCCGCGCTGCCGGAGGGCCAGGATGGCGGCGCGCATGCTGGAGCCCGTGGCCAGGCCGTCGTCGACGAGGATCACCCTCCTGCCCGCCACCTCGGGGGCGGGCCGCCCCTCCCGGTAGGCCTCCTCGCGACGGCTGAGCTCGCGGCCCTCGAGCTCGGCGACCCGCTCGATCACCTCGGGAGGGATGCGCAGACCGCGAACGACGTCGTCGTTGATGTCGACGACCCCGCCGCTGGAGATCGCGCCCATGGCGAGCTCCTCCTGGCCGGGGACGCCCAGCTTGCGCACCAGCATCACGTCGAGCGGCGCGTCCAGGGAGCTTGCCACCTCGTAGGCCACGGGCACGCCGCCGCGGGGCAGTGCCAGGACCAGCAGCCGGCCCCGGCCCCGGTGGTGCTGGAGAAGCTCCGCGAGAACCCGTCCGGCCTCGCGGCGGTCGCGGAAGATGCGGTCGGCCATGGCCTCTGTCTCCATCCGGCCCGGGGAGGCCCGGGCCGGCGTCAGCTCACATCCGCGGGGCGTTCCAGGTCAGCGCCACCTCGAACCCGGGGTTGGCCGCGTCGCGGGCGACGATCACGCCGCCGTCGCTGCGCAGGTCGAGAGAGAAGCTGAGCCTCACCTGGTTCAGCCCCCAGGCGCCGGCCGGATGGGACTGCAGCGCCAGCTCGGTGTCCAGCCGGCGATGCAGCGCCGAGGCGACCTCGGAGAGGCTCTCGCCGATCTCCTCCATGTGGTTCGAGAGCCTGTCCGTGATCGGGGCCTTCGGCTCCAGGTCGCCGATCCTCGGATCGGGCCTCAGTTCGACGAGGATGTCCACGGGCATGTCCCTCCGATCGGACGCGGGGTGTGGAGGCGGGACCCACACCCGGCACAGTCTTGGTCACGGTCCCGGCCGCGAAACACGCGTGCGCGGGAACCGGGTTCACACCGCCGCCGCCCCGGGCGTTTGCGGCCCCCGCACCGGCGGGCAGAGGAGGAGGGGAGAAGGACCGGCAGCCGAGGGGCGATCATGGTCAGCACGCGCGAGGACATCTGGGACACGGTCGAGGAGCGGGAGCGCCAGATCGAGCTGCTGATGCAGCCCGGGGGCGCCCGCAGGCTGTCCCAGCGGCAGCGTCCCACCTCGCTCCAGGACGAGGGCGCGCGCCAGGACCCCTGCTCCTTCACCACCCGCGACCTGCGCGAGATGGTCCGCGTGTACGACACCCCGGTGGTGAGCCTCTATCTCAACCCTGCGCCCAAGCATCCACCCGCGCCGCGCTACCCGATGACGGTGTTCCACTCGCTCCGCCACCAGGAGCTGGAGGCGCGCAGGGAGTGGGTGGAGTCGCTCGGGCACGACGCGCGGGTCCTGCTCCGGAACGACCTCGAAGCGGTGGAGCGGTTCCTCGAGGAGTACGCCGTGCCCGCGGAGACCGAGGCGCGCTGCCTGGTCGTCCTCAAGTCCGGCGTCGAGCTGAACCGGGCGATGACCCTGCCGGTGCGCACTCGCGACCGCCTGACCATCGACCTCGACCCCTACGTCGTCCCCCTGGAGCAGATGCTGGAGCGCGAGCGCCGGGTGCTGGTCGTCGAGGTCTCCCACGAGGACGCCCGCTTCCGGGTCCACTGCCTCGGCCGGCAGGAGGAGATCGACCACTGCCGCTCGTTCGTCCCCAGCGTCACCGTCGACAGATCGAGGCCGGGCAAGGTGCAGCGCCACCGCATGACCCACTTCCAGTGGCACCTGCGCGGCGTGGCACAGGCCACCTCCCGGCTGCTCCGGGAGCGGCAGTGCGACGCGGTCGTGCTCGCCGGCGACGAGACCGTGCTCGGCACCCTCGAGGAGCTGCTCCCGCGCGACGTCGAGCAGCGCCTCATCGGCTCCTTCCATCCCGACCCCGACGCGGCCCGCACCCTCGCCTACTGGGAGCGGGAGGTGGAGGAGATCCTGGCCCGCCGGCGCGCCGAGGAGGAGGAGGAGGCGCTGAGCGCGCTGCCCGACGCCGAGGCGCAGGGGCTGCTGGTCAGTGGGCCGCCCGCCGTCCTCGACGCGCTCAACGTGTTCATGGTCCGGCGGCTGTTCGTCGCCGAGGGGACGGATCAGCCCGGGTGGGTCTGTCGCGAGCACCACTTCGTCGCGCTCGAGGGCGGCCGCTGCCCCTTCTGCGACCGCGAGCTGGTGCCCGTCGACAGCGTGGTCGACGAGCTCGTCGAGATCGCCCGGCTCCACGGCGTCGAGCTCATGCTCGTCGAGCGTGCCGGCGACCGGCTCGCCCCCTACGAGGGCATCGCCGCGGTCACCTACCCGCACGGCTAGACTCCGCCGCGGAGAGGGTCCGCAGAGAGGAGGAACAGCACATGCCGCCTCGCATCGCCGCACGGCGGCTGGTCTGCGCCATCGCGGCGCTGCTGGTGCTCGGCGCCGCCGCGCCCGCGGCCGCCGTCCAGGGCCGCGCCGTCCGCGCCGCGTGGCAGCCGGGGCCCTCGGTCTACGGGGTCGGGCTGACCTCGAACGTGCCCGTGACCATGGCCGACGGCACCGTGCTCCGGGCCGACGTGTACTTCCCCACCGACCGGGGCACCGCCACGCCCGCCCCGGGTCCGTTCCCGGTGCTGCTGGTGCAGACCCCCTACGGCAAGTCGCTGAGCGGAGGGGCCCAGGCGGCGCTGCCGGGCGCCGGGGTCGGCGCGGGGCTGTCCTCGTACCTGGTCGAGCGCGGCTACATCAACGCCGTCGCCGACGTGCGCGGCACCGGCGCCTCCGGGGGCAGCTGGGGTCTCTTCGACCCGGTCCAGCAGCAGGACGGCGGCACCCTGGTGCACTGGGCGGCGGCGCTGCCCCGCTCCAACGGCAGGGTGGGCACCTATGGCCCCTCCTACCTCGGCATCGACCAGCTGCTCACCGCCAACGCGCTCGGTCCCGGCTCGCCGCTGAAGGCGATGTTCCCGATCGTCGCCGGCAACGACCTCTACCGGGACACCGCCACCATGGGCGGCCTCCCCGTCGCCGAGTTCAACGTGCCCTACCTGCTCCTCACCGGGGGGCTGCACAGCGTCGACGCCCTGCTCGAGAACCCCCAGGACCCGGTGGGCTCGCTCCGGGTGATCGCCGCCCACGAGCAGGGCCTGGTCTCGCTGCAGGCGCGGCTGCTGCTCTCCACCCTCACCGGAGGAGCCGAGGCCTACGACAGCGCCTACTGGCAGGAGCGGCGGCCCCAGCGGTGGCTCGCCCACGTGGCCGCGCTGGACATCCCCACGTTCCTGGTCGGCGGCTGGTTCGACCTCTTCCAACGGGGGGAGCCGCTCAACTACTCGGGCCTGCAGAACGCCGCCGCCGGACGCCCGGTGGAGGCGCCGATGCTCGCCGGGCAGCCGGTCTCGGGGCGCTACCAGCTGCTGATGGGGCCCTGGTACCACGTCGACGCCGGCAGCGGGGTCGACCTCCAGCGGCTCGAGCTGCAGTGGTTCGACCGCTGGCTGAAGGGCGTCGACACCGGCATCGACACCACCACCACGCCGCTCCACCTCTACCAGCTCGGCTCCGGCCGCTGGATCGACACCTCCCGCTACCCGCTCGACGGGCTGACCCCGACCACCCTCTACCTCGGCCCCGGGCCCGGCGGCGGGGCGCCGTCGGCCAACGACGGCACCCTCGGCGCGGCGGCGCCGGCCACGCCCGGCGGCGCAGACGAGACCCTCTGGACGGGCGTCAGCAGTCCCTGCGGCCGACAGACCGACCAGTGGTCGGCGGGCGGCGTCACCGCTGCCCTGCGCGCGCTGCACCTGCCCGGCAACCCCTGCCCCGGCGACGACCGCAGCATGCAGAGCGGTCCCGGAGCGCTCACGTACACGACCGCGCCGTTCGCCGAGGACACCGTGCTCGGAGGTCCCGTCGACGTCACCGTCTTCGCCACCTCGACGCGGCCCGAGGTCGAGCTCGAGGCCACCCTCGAGGACGTCGCCCCGTCGGGAGTCTCGACGCCGCTGACCAGCGGTGCGCTGCTCGGCTCCTTCCGCGCGCTCGACACCGCGCGAAGCTGGTTCGCGCCCGACGGCAGGCCGCTGCTGCCCTACCACCCCTACACCAGGGCGTCGGCGCAGCCGGTGCCCATCGGCGGCGCCGTGACCCGCTTCGACATCGAGGTGTTCCCCACCTTCGCGCGGCTGGCCGCGGGGCATCGCCTGCGGGTCACCCTGAACACGTCCGACCTGCCGCACCTGCTGCCCACCCCGGCGCAGCTCCTGAGCCTCGCCGGCGGCGTGTACTCGGTGCAGCGCAACGCCGCCGCCGCGTCCTTCGTCGAGATCCCGCTGGCGCCGGCGAGCCGGATGGGAAGGTGAGCCGATTGCCATATCCTTGGCCAGCCCACCCTTGGAGAGGGCTCAGTGAGATGGTTGGGGGCGGCCGATGGGCCGGATGGGACTGTGCGACCGCCAGAGGGAGTGCGACGCTCTCGACCGGCTGTTCGGAGCCGTCCACCAGGGGCGGAGCGGTGTGCTGGTGCTCCGCGGCGAGGCGGGGATCGGCAAGACCGCCCTTCTCGACCACGCCGTCGAGACGGCGTCCGGCTGTCGCACCGCGCGCGCCACCGGCGTGGAGTCCGAGATGGAGCTGTCGTTCGCCGGTGTGCATCAGCTGTGCGGGCAGATGCTCCACCGGCTCGATCATCTGCCCGGGCCCCAGCGCGACGCGCTGGGCGCCGCCTTCGGGCTGACCGCGGGCGCCGCACCGGATCGCCTTCTCGTCGGCCTCGCCGTGCTCAGCCTCCTCGCCGCGATCGCCGAGGAGCAGCCGCTCCTGTGCGTCGTCGAGGATGCCCAGTGGCTCGACCAGGCGTCGTGCCAGGTGCTGGCCATCGCCGCGCGCCGGCTGCACGCGGAGTCGGTCGTCATGCTCGTCGCGATTCGTGAGCCGTGCGCGGCGCCGGAGTTCGAGGGCCTCCCCGAGCTGCCCGTCGAGGGGCTCCCCGCCCGCTACGCCCGCCAGCTGCTCGCCTCGGTCACACCGGGCGGGCTCGACCCGCGCGTCCGCGACCGGATCGTCGCCGAGACCCACGGGAACCCGCTCGCCCTGCTCGAGCTTCCCCGCGGCGTGGACCCGGTGGAGCTGGCGGGCGGCTTCGGCCTGCCGGGCACGCCGCCCATCCCTCACCGCATCGAGGAGAGCTTCGTGCGACGGGTCGAGCAACTGCCGGCCGCGACCCGGCTGCTGCTGCTCGCGGCGGCGGCCGAG
>JAQBPH010000490.1:0-4190 GCA_028287625.1 Chloroflexota bacterium
AGGTGGATGCTGGCGCGCGCCGGGCGCGGCGCCGTCCACGGTCGGAGGCGAGCGGAGGTGGTCATGCATCCAGGGTTGTGACGGTTGCTCGGAGCCGGCTCGGAACCGCCTGGGAGGATGCTGGGAGGCGCCCGTCGGCAGCTGGTAGCCGAGGACCGACGGCGAGGTCTGAGGTTCAGTGTTCGCCTTGGTACACGATTTGGCACGGATCGTGTACCATCGCGGGATGGACCAGGGAAGCGCCCGTCTCAACATCACCCTGGACGCGGAGTACGCCGCCAAGCTCACACGCCTGGCCGAACGCGTCCACGTGCAGGAGGGAACCCTTGCCCGGGCACTCCTCTCGAGTGCATTGGATGAGGCCGACCCCGATCCCCGCTCCGTCACCGACGTGCTGGACGCGATCCCCGGCGCCCGGGAGCGTGCCCATCTCGGGCGCCAGCAGGGTGACTCGGGTCAGACGATCCCTCTCGACGAGCTGTAGCCCGTCGACATGGCGAGGGTCGAGATCGCCCTCGCGGCGGTCGAGGATCTGGATCGACTCGTCCGCGTCCTCAGTCTCCCGCGAAACACCCGCGAGCGCGTTCGCCGCACGCTTCGCCCACTGGCCCGATTCCCTCGGCTCGGACCTGAGCTCCATGGCCGGTGGGCAGGTTTTCGCTTCCTCCTCGGTCCGTGGCGATGGATGCTCATCGTGTATACGTATGTCGAGGGTGAGGATCGCGTGATCGTCGTGACCATCCAGGATGCGCGAGCCGGTGACTCGCCAACGGCGGGCCGAATGATGACCGGCCCCTCAGTCCCTCATTGAGTGGTGTTGGCCGGCCGGAGCTGCCTGGCCTGCCAGCGCCCCCGCTGGCCAAGGATGAAGTGGGGCAGAACGTCTCGTCGTCCCCGGCCGCGTGGTTCTGCGTCCGGGGGGCTCAGGTCGCCGGCTGGATGAGGAGCTCGGCAACCGCGCGAGCGTGGACGCGCACGGTCGTGGGGTCGGTGGGATCGGTGATGCCGAGGAGGGCGGCAAGGGGTCGGTGGGCGGCTGGGGCGGTCGCCCCGTGGGCGATCAGGAAGAACAGGGTGCCGATGGGCACCGGCCGCATCCTGCCCTCCGCCTGGAGTTTCGCGCCGAGGGTGACGGCCGGGACGAGGCACGGAGTGACAAACCGTTCGAACAGGTAGTCGAGGCGGGGTCCGCCAAGGCTCGCTTCGACGTTCATGAGCCGTGCCATCTCGGGTCGGCGACCGTTGACCTCGATGAAGGTCACGACGAACTCGCGGAGACGTTCGAGCGGGTCGCCCGTCCCGGCCAGGGTGGCAGATGGGGCGAGGGCGTCGATCAGCTCGCCGAACCAGCGGTCGACGACAGCCCGCCAGAGGCGTTCCTTTGATCCGAAGCGGCGGTTGATGAGGTTGTGACTCACGCCGAGGGCCTGGTTGAGCTCCCGGACCGAGGTGCCGTCGTAGCCCCGGTCGGCGAAGGATCGTAGGGCGACCAGGAGGATCGCGTCGCTGGACGCAGGCGACTCGTCGGCGCGAGGCCGTCCCCTGCGGCGCGTTTGTTCGACCACACGTCGAGCTTACCGTCGGCACGAAGAGGTTGACAAGTGCCAACTTAGGCGACTAAAGTTGACGAACGCCAACTTTTTGCGGCAACCCTCGACAGCGGAGGAGCGTCGATGACCGAACCACCCGCCCCCTGGCCCCACGCGCGATCGAGCCGGGACGGCATCGTCGGCCAGTTCGGCGCAAGTCGAGCCGACGTGGTCGGTTGGGCCCTCGTCACCGGTGACCCCCTCGCGGACGCGGTGGTCGACGAGATCCGGTCGGGCCGGCCGGGGGTGCACGTCGCGCTCGACGCTGGGGTCCGTCACGGCCTGGCGTCCCTGAGCGACGCCCCTCCGGCTGTGGCTGCTCTCCTCGCCTCGACGGAAACGCGGCCCGCATCTGTCGACGACGAACTCGTCGATCATGGCAGCGCTCCGTTCTTCTCGGTGCCCAACCCCGTGCACATGGTGTCGCTGAGCGCTGGGGCGCTCGTGCGGGTCTACGAGTCACCGTCGATCGCCACCGTGCTGGCCACGACCGGCCGGCTGCTCGACGGCGCGCAGCGGCGCCTCGAGGAGACCGGCAAGTGGCTGATGGCGCAGATGCTGCCTGGCGCGCTCCGGCCCGGCCAACCTGGCTACATCGCCACCCTGCAGGTCAGGATGCTCCACGCCCACATGCGCTGCCTGGCGCGCACCCGGGGCTACGACGAGGCCGCGTTCGGGGCGCCGATCAACCAGGTCGACCTGGCTCGCACCTGGATGGATTTCACCGTGACCTCCTACGGCTTCGAGGAGATGATCGGCTACGGGTACACCGCCTCAGAGTTGACCACGCTGTACCGCTACTGGCAGTTCGCGGCGAACCTGCTCGGCATCGACCATCGCCTCGTGGAGGGCATCTCCGACAACGAACAGGCGAGGCGCGTCGCCGACCTCTTCCAGGCTGTCACCGGTCCGGCGATCGAGGAATCGGGCACCCTGGCGACGGCCACGATCAACGCCGTTTCGTTGATGGTGCACGACGTCATCAACGTTCCCTCCTGGATGGCGACTCCCGCGCTACGAGCGCTCGTGCGCCGCTATCACGGTGACACGGTGTCGGACGAGCTTCGGGTCCCGCGCGCCCCCGCGGCCGACGCTCTTCTCGGCCCTGCCATTCACGTCCTGCGGACTCGCCGGGCTCGCCTGCGGCAGGAACCCGCGGCCTGGCGGGCCGCGCAGGAGAAGAACATCGCAACCGCTCGCGAGATGGTCCGCGGCGACACTCGACCTGCCGCATACGAGCAGCAGGCAGCCTAGCCTGCGAAGAAAAGATCGTGATCTCATCGGACTGAAAGACAGGAGAAAGGAGACATACATGGGTGCGACAGAGAACAAAGAGCTGATGCAGACGGCCCACGCTGCGTGGAACAGCCAGGACGGCAAACATGGGGGGCAGCCCGCGTCAAGCGACGGTTCAGCCTCGTGGTCGGTGCCACCGCGGCACTCACGATCGGCGGCACCCATGCCTTCGCCGACGCGGCCGCCGCCCAGGCCTCGTCCCCGGACATGCAGGCCGAGGTCAGCATTTCGGGCCTGCCCGCCATCGCCGGCCCGACGATCGACACCGGGTCGCTCTTCGACTCCGCCCAGCAGATCGCACGGTCCGCGCTGCTCGGCACCATCCCGGGGGCCGACGTGCTCCAGGGCCTTCTCGGCGACAGTGGCGCGCTTTCCCCCGTGCTCGGCAGCATCGTCAGCAACCCGACGACGGCCGTGGCCACCCTCACCAGCGATCCGGTCAGCACCGTGACGGGCCTGGTCGGCGACCCGACCGGTGCGGTGAGCAGCGTGCGCAGCACCGTTGCCAGCCTCGATCCCACGGGCGTGGTGGGCAGCGGCGTCAACACCGTGACCTCGGGCCTCGGCAGCGGCACGGGCTCGGCCCCGGCCCAGGTCACCCCGGGCAGCTCGCAGACCAAGGCCCAGGTGAACATCGACGTCCCGGCGCTGCCGCAGGCCAGCCTGCCCGCGCTTCCGGGGCTCCCCGCGGCCGGCGATGTGACCAGTGCGGTGAGCAACACCCTGACCAGCGTGACCGGCACCGCGAACGGCCTGCTCGGCTCGGTGACCAACTCGGTTCCGTCGATCTCGTCGATCAACAACGTGACCGGCAACCTCACCTCGTCGCTTTCCGCCGCGGCGAACGTCTGCCTTCAGGTGGTCGGCTGCCTGTAGGCGGGGACGGGGACCCGAGAGAGGGGTTTCCGCAGCGGGGGGCGGGGCCAATGGCCCCGCCCCTCTTCTTCTGTCGAAAGCGCTGGCCTTCGGCCTGTCGGCGTTTTTGCAGAGGGGCACCGCGTACGCGGAGGCATGAGCCCACCCCGGACGGGTTTCCAGTGGCTGAGCGAGCGACAGCTCCCGCAGGCTTACTCCACCGACCACGCTCGTGATGCCGAGCGCCACGATCAGCGCTGCGATGCCGCCGAGGTGATGCGAACCCGGTGACGACGGCCGCCCGTCGTGCCGACGCGGGCGACCCCGCGCAGGTCGGCGAGCGCGGTGGCGACGAGGTCGACGCGTGAGTCGGGATCGTCGGTCCAGTCGACGGCGACCTCGTGGATGCGCATCCCGGCGCGCTGGGCGAGCACCAGCAGCTCGGTGTCG
>JAQBPH010000493.1:0-8381 GCA_028287625.1 Chloroflexota bacterium
CGGCGTGCTGGGTGACGAGCAGCCCCTGCATCTGCTCGGCGGCGCGGAACGCGGCCACCGCCTGGTCGAGCCTGCCCTGACCGGCGTGCACCATGCCTCTCACCTGGTGGAGCAGCAGCCCGGTCGCCGGCTCCACCTCCGCTCCGCAGGCCCGCTCTGCGCGATCGAGCCAATGCTCGGCCTCGCCGAACCGCCCTGCCCACACCATGGTGTCGCCGAGCTGCGCCAGTGCGATGGCGGCGATGGGATCGGCCTCCCATCCCTGTGCCTCGGCGAGGGCGATCGCCTCCTCGCAGCGCCGGCGCGCCAGGGCGAACGAGCGCCGACCGGCGATGACCCCCAGATGGCCCAGACAGCCGATCTCGACGTATGGCCGTCCGATCCGGCGTGCCAGATGAAGCCCTTCCTCCAGGTGCCGCTCCGCGTCGTCCAGCCGCAGTGACCACAGCTCGACGATGCCGAGATTCATCAGGGCCACCGCTCGGAGATCGTGGCTCAGCGCGATGTCGTGCGACGTCCGCACCGCCGACGGCTCGAGGAGGGTCCGCACCTCGTCGAGCACCGAGGTGAAGTCGCCGCGACGGCGGGCAAGCCACAACCGCACGAGCCCCAGCCCGACGCCGAAGCCGTGCCGCCGCTCGACGGGCACCGTCGCCGCCTGGCGTTCGGCGAGCGTGATGTGAGCGGCCGCCTCGTCGAACGAGCCCGTGGCGGCGTGATCGGCGGCATGGAGCGCGACCAGCTCCGCGTCGGCGGAGGGCGCGTCAGCGGGGAAGGCGCGGAGGAGGGCATGGGTCGTCGCCCCCTGACCGTTGAGGAAGAGGCTGAAGGAGTGGTCGGCGAGCAGGCGGGCGGCCTCCTGCCAGTCTCCCGCCGCCTGCAGGTGCCGGATCGCATCGACGACATGCCCGTGGTCGGCGTACCACCGCGCGGCGATCCGGTGCAGCTCCGGGACCGCGTCGGGCTCGGTGCGCCGCAGCTCGAGGCGGAGCAGATCGGCCAGGAGGTGGTGGTAGCGAAACCACGAGCGCCCGGCGTCGAGCGACACCACGAACGCGTTCGCCTCCTCCAGCGTCTGGAGGATCCGCTCCGAGCCGGAGCTCCCGCTCAGGGCGTCGGCGAGCGGTCCGCTCACGCGCTCGAGCACCGAGGTGCGGAGGAGCAGGCGCCTCACCTTCTCCGGCTGGCGGTCGAGCACCTCGGCCAGCAGGTAGTCACCGACGGTGCGCGCGCTGCCGGAGAACTCGGCGACGAAGCGCTCGGGTTCGGGATGCCCCGCCAGCGTGATCGCCGCCAGCCGCAGACCCGCGACCCAGCCCTCGGTCCGCTCGTGGAGGATGGCGAGGCCGCTGTCCGACAGCACGATCCCGGATGCATCGAGCAGCTCGCGCGTCTCCTGCAGGGTGAAGCGCAGGTCGGACGCGCGCACCTCGGTGAGCTCGCCGGCAAGGCGCAGGCGATGCAGGCCGAGGTGCGGGTCGTGGCGCGTCACCAGCACGACGCGGAGCACACACGGGAGCCGGCTCAGCAGCAGCTCGAGCTGGGCGAGCGCCTCGGCGGAGCGCAGCTCGTGCAGGTCGTCGATGACGAGCACCACCGGTTCGTCGAGGGCGTCGAGGTCGGACAGCAGGCGGCGAACCACCGCCTCTCCCCCGAAGTCCGGCGTGGGGATCAGCTCGTCGAGGCCCGCCTCCCCACCGGCGGCGCCGCGCAGCTCGGTGACGACCGAGAGCCAGAAGCGCTGCGCATCGCTCTCGTCACGCTCGACCGAGACCCAGGCCACACGATGGCTCGGCCTCGCGTCCTCGATCCACGAGCGCAGCAGCGCGGTCTTGCCGCTGCCGGGAGGCGCGGAGACCAGTGTCACCCCACCGGATCCGCCTGCCGACAGCAGCCGGAACAGCGCCGTGCGTGCCACGAGCCGGTGCGCACCCCGCCCGACCGGCGTCCCGAGGTGATCGCCTCCGCCGGTCGCAACCACCACCTCGACCTTCATCCGCCCTCGCCCGTCCAGGAACTGTGTCGATGGTGGGAGCGACACGCCGTGGCTCGCGTCGTGGGCTCCCCCAATCCCGCCCCCCAGGATTTCGCAACGACCCCCCTAGATTCGGAGGATGCCGGCGGACCTGGTCCGCGCGACCGACGGGGTGCTGCGAGGCAGAGAGTGCCCGGTCGGGTGGCCGCGCACGCGTGAACACTGGTTCGTCTCCGATGGCACCGGCCCGTCGCGCTGCTGCCGATGAGCGGTGACCGCCGTGAACGGGCGCCGGCGGCCCGATGCCACCGACGCCCGTCGGGCAGTCAGGAGCCGCGAGGGCGGCGTCCGGCGTCCCTCAGCAGTACGAGTAGTAGAAGTCGTGGTGGCAGCGGCCGCGGCCGTACTCGCCACCGCGGTCGTAATACCCCCAACCGCCGTCGCGGTTGTGGTCGCCACCGCGGTCGCCGCCGCGGTCGCCACCGCGGTCGCCACCGCGGTCGTGATCACCGCCACCGCCGTGATCGCCGCCATGGCCGTGGTCCCAGCCGTGGTTGGCTTCCTGCACCGCGACGCTGTGCATCGTCGCCGCCGAGCTCGTCGTGGTCGCAGCGAGGGCCTCCGTCCCCGTCGACACCGCGCCGCCAAGCAGGGCGACAGCCGCCATGCCGGCGAGACCGAATCGCATGCGCATACCCACTCTGTTCCTCCCGTGTGATGACCGGCGTGGTCTTCCCTGGCCACATACCGACGTGTCGCCAACGATCCTGACCCGCGGTGGGATGAGCGGCCATCACACGGTTCGGGTGATTGTCCAGGTCGGGATCCGGGCGCACGGCGGCGTCGACGTCGTCAATCCTGACTAGGCGACGTCGAGCCAGCGCCGATGGGCGTCATCCTCATCGTCTGCGCGGGCGAGCTGCGCTCGCCCCGGCAACGCTGCGTCGAGCAGCTCGCGCTGCCAGTCCATCAGGGCCCCATGCAGCCGCACCGTGTTCGTCAGCTCGAGGATGTGCGCGGGAACCGACAGGCCACCCTCCTGCTCCAACCGGACAATCCATTCGGGGAGTGGCGGTACCCGGCGCGGGTGCCCAGCCAGGTGGTGCTGCTCCACCGCCTCCAGCACCCTGTCGACGGCCTCGATCCCCCGCCTGGCGTGGCGACGCACGACGGCGGCGACATCGAAGCTGACCGCCGCCTCGCGAATCACACGATTGGCGACGGCAAGCCGACCTGTGGGTGGTCTCACCACGTGTCCCTCCAAGCGGAGCGAGCGGCGGGCCCTCCTGCCGCTCCCATCAGACCTCCGGTCTCTGCCCTGAGGCGGGGTGTGTCAGCCTTCGCAGGCGAGCGCCGAGGTCCGGATCGACCCTGGCCCAGTACTCGATGGCCCGAGCGAGAACCGGAGGCTCGACGCCCTCGAGGTCCCGGCTGATGCGGCATGCGAGCTGTTCCCTCGCGTCGTCGTCGAGGACCCCCCGGTAGAGCGCCCTCGCCCGAATGACAAAGTCGTCGTCGTCGTCATGGTGCCTGTGGCCGAGGTTTCTCTTCACACCGTCCCTGTTCCTGCGTCGATGGTGAGAGCGACACGCCGTGGTTCGCGTCGTGGGCTCCCCCAATCCGGCCCCCCAGGATTTGGCCAGGGACCCCCTAGATGGAGGATCTCGGCGGACCGGGTAGACTGCGCTGAGCTCCCGTGAGGAGGCAGTACGAAGGAGCGCCGCGCGCCGTTGCCCGAGCAACCGTTGTCGGCTCGACCTGACCTCGTCGAGCGCGACGCCGAGCTGGCGGCGGTCGACGGCCTGATCGGGGCCGCCGCCGAGGGCGGTGGGCTCCTGACCATCGAGGGACCGCCCGGAATCGGCAAGACCGCGTTGATGGTGGAGGCGCGAGCCCGAGGCCAGGCGGCGGGAATGCAGGTGGCGAGCGCGCGCGGGACCGAGTTCGAGCGCACGTTCTCCTACGGCGTCGTGCGGCAGCTGTTCGAGCCGCTCCTCGCCCGTGTGTCCGCGGCCGGGCGGGCCGAGCTGTTCGCAGGCGCGGCGGCGCTCGCGGCGCCGCTCTTCGATCCCGCGCGGTTTGCGACCGAACCCGCCGGCGACTGGTCGCTGGCGGTGCTGCACGGCCTCTACTGGCTGACCGCGAACGCGGCCGCCCGCCGGCCGCTCCTGCTCGCGGTCGACGACCTGCAGTGGGGCGACCTGCCCTCCCTGCGCTGGTTGGCCTACCTCCTGCCCCGGATGGAGGGACTGGGCCTGGTGATCGTGGCCGCGCGCCGGGCGGGAGAGCCGGGGGAGGACCCTGCTCTCCTGGGCCAGATCCTCTCCGACCCGCTCACCACCGTGGTTCGGCCCGCCCCGCTGAGCGCGGCGGCCGCCGCCGGACTGGTGCGTGGGACCCTGTCGGCCGATGCCGACGACGCCTTCTGCGCCGCCTGCCACCGAGAGACGGGGGGCAACCCGCTGCTGCTGCACGAGCTCGTCCACGCGGTCGCCGCCGAGGGCGTGGCCCCCGCCGCCGTCGATGTGACCCGCCTCCGTGCGCTCGGCGCCAGGGCCGGACGGCGCGCCGTGACGATTCGGCTCTCCCGCCTGCCGCCGGAGGCGACCAGGCTCGCGACGGCGGTCGCGATCCTGGGCGACGACGCCGATCCCGGCCAGGCGGTCGTGCTGGCCGGCCTGGACGAGCGGGCCGCCGTCGAGTCGGCGGGCGCGCTCGTCCGCGCCGACGTGCTGCGCCCGGGGCCGCCGTTCGAGTTCGTCCATCCCCTGATCCGAGCGGCCGTGTACGAGGCCCTCACACCCATCGAGCGAGCCGCCGGGCATGCACGGGCGGCGCGACTGCTCGACGCCGCGGGGGCCGACCCGGAACGGGTGGCCGCGCACCTGCTGCTCACACCCCCGAGCGCCGATCCGGGCGTGGTCGCGACGTTGCGCGAGGCGGCGCGACGGGCTGGGTCTCGCGGAGCGTCGGAGAGCGCCGTGGCGTACCTGCACCGCGCGCTCGCCGAGCCACCGCCGGCAGGGGAGCGCGCCGATCTGCTGGTCGAGCTCGGCTCCTCCGAGGTGCGCGTGAGCGGCGACGCCGCCATCGAGCATCTGCGGGAGGCGCACGCGCTGCTCGACGACCCCATCCGGAGAGCCGAGACCACGCACCTGCTCGCCGGCCAGCTCCAGCTCTTCGGCGACGACCAGACGGACGCCGTCCTCGCGCAGGCGCTGGACGAGCTCGCCGGCGCCGCTCCCGAGCTCGAGCGCGTCCTCGAGGCGGCGCTCATCGTCAACGTCATCTTCGAGCCATGCATCTACCAGAAGGCCGCCGGCCGGCTGGACCGCCTCCGCCGCCGGCCCGCAGGTGCCACTCTCGGAGCGAAGATGCTGCTCTCGCTGCTCGCCTACCACGACGCGCGGGCGGGCGCGCCGGTCGCGGACGTCATGGCCCTCGCCCGCCGCGCGCTCGCCGGCGGGACCCTGGTCACGGGCGACAGCCCGCCCGCCGGCTTCGCCCTGCCCGCCATGGCGCTCGCGCTGGCGGACCTCCCCGACGCCGAGGTCGTCTACGACGACGCCCTCGCGGCGGCACACCGGCAGGGTTCGATCCTCAAGTTCGCCGTGGCCAAGGGCTTTCGAGGCCTGACCTTCGTGTGGCGCGGCGAGCTCGCCGAGGCGGAGGCCGAATGCCGCGAGGCACTCGTCGCCTGCGAGGCCTGGGGATCCCCCGGGCGCATCTCCGCACACCTGGCCGCATTTCTCGCCGACGCCCTGATGGAGCAGGGCAGGCTCGACGATGCGGCGGCCGCGCTCGACCGTGCGGGAGTCGGCGAACCGCTCGCCGACAGCGCGACCCTGCTCTCTCTCCGCGACAGTCGGGCGCGGCTGCGCCTGCTGCGCGGCGACCTCGCCCGCGGCCTCGAGGAGATGCTCGAGGCCGGTCGTCTCCTCGCCGCCGTCGGGGGCGGCAATCCGGCCTTCCTGGCCTGGCGCTCCCACGCCGCGCTTGCCCTGCGCCAGCTGGGCGACGAGGACGAGGCCCGCCGCCTGGTGGCGGAGGAGCTCGACCTCGCTCGTGCGTGGGGCGCGCCCCGGGCGCTGGGCGCAGCCCTGCGCGCCGCGGGACTGGTCGAGGGAGGGCAGCAGGGGCTCGCGCTGCTCGAGGAGGCGGTGCAGGTGCTCGCCGGCTCCCCCGCGAGGCTCGAGCACGCCAGGGCGCGCACCGAGCTGGGTGCCGCGCTTCGACGTGCCAACCGCCGCTCCGAGGCGCGCGACCACCTTCGCCACGCGGTCGACCTGGCGACGATCTGCGGCGCCATGCCCCTCGCCGCGCGGGCCCAGAGCGAGCTGCTCGCCACCGGCGCACGGCCTCGACGCATCGCCATGAGCGGCGTCACGGCGCTCACGGCGCGCGAGCGGCGGGTCGCCGACATGGCCGCTCGAGGGCCCACCAACCGGGAGATCGCGCAGGCCCTCTTCGTCGCCCCGAGGACGGTCGAGGTCCACCTCTCCAGCGTCTACCGGAAGCTGAGCATCAGGTCGCGCTCGGAGCTCGCGGCGGCGCTCGCCGAACGAGCCCGACTCTGATCAGCGCGTGTGCTGCGGCGATCGCACGCCGGCCACCGTACGGGTGACGTGGACGTTGCCGCGCGTCGCCCGGGAGTACGGGCAGACCTGATGCGCCCGCTCCATCAGGAAGGAGGCCTGGGCGGGACCGATGCGGGGGGCGTCGAGCTCCAGCGACACGGTGAGAGCGAATGCTCCGTCGGAGCTCGGTCCGATGCCGACCCGCGCCGTCACGCGAGCGCCGGTGAGGTCGAGCTTGCGTCCGGACGCCACCCGGAGGAGGGCTGACTGGAAGCAGGCCGCGTACGCAGCCGCGAACAGCTGCTCGGGGTTCGTCCCGGCCCCGCTGGTGCCGCCCATCTCAGCCGGCACGTCCAGGGCGACGTCGAGCCGGCCGTCATGCGTGCGCACGTGTCCCTCCCGCCCGTCCTCGGCGATTGCTCCGGCCGTGTACAGGATGTCGGTCACGCCGATCATGACGATCGCTCCTTCCGGTGACGCCAATCGCAGGTGCGGAGGCATTCTCCCGACCGGCGGGGTGAGCGGTCGTCACACAGTTCGGATGACGCAGGAGTAGTCACCCGTCCAGACGAGCCCTCAGGTCGGCGGCGGGCCGGATGATGAGGAGGAGGACGCCTCCGAGCAGGATGAGGGCCGCCTCGGGAGCGGCGCCGCCCAGCACCAGCGTGGGATGGTGGCCCGACACCACCGAGCGCTCACCCAGGATGAGCCCGAGGGCTCCGACCACCAGCAGCCTCCGTCGCGCGGAGAGCAGCATGGCCGCCGCCGCGGCGGCCCACACGGCGAGCCCGGCCGCGTCACCGCTGATCCCGGTGCGGAAGCCGTTCGCACCCAGGACCAGGTTGGCGTTGCCGCCGTAGAGCATCACCGTGAGCCCGACCACCAGGAGCGTCCGCGACGCTCCCCGCGACAGCCCCTGGCCCAGGCCGGAGCGGCAGCGCCGCGCCGCCTGCATCAGCGCCGCACGGAGGATGAGCACCAGCATGCCGGGCGTGGTGATGCCCAGGAAGCTGATCCAGCTCCAGCGCGGCGGGCGCAGCTCCGGCAGCGCCATCTGGGTCAGCCCGATGGCCAGCAGGACCACCCCGGTGATCAGCACCAGCCCGTCGCGCAGCGCCGCGACCACGGAGATCGGTCCGAACCGGAGCGCGGCCGGTCGCGTCGCCGCGGACAGCGTGAGGGCGCAGGCGCCGAGGAACAGGGCGACGAGGACGCAGGCGAACTGGCCGGCGGCCACCGAGTAGGCGACGCCTCCCGCCTGGTACGCGGCCATGGCGACGCCCAGCGACAGCAGCGCGGCGTCGAGCGCGAGCTCACCCGGCAGCGTGCCGACGCCGCGTTCGCCGGCGCGGATCACCATCAGACCCGGGATCAGCACGCCCAGACCGAGCATGGCCTCGAGCGGGGTGGTGGGGCCGCCTCGCGGGGCCACGGCGGCGAGGACGGCGAGCACGGCGCCGTCGAGAGCCAGACCGGCTCCCAGTCCCGCGCTCAGGGCCCGAGCATCCATGACCCGCACTCCCACCGTGCGCCCTCCAGCAGGGCTCGTCACCACCTCCATACGCACGGGGTTACCAGCTCAGGCCCGGCGGCAGCCCGCTGTAACACCCCCCGTATGAGTGGGCGCCCCCCCTTACGGACACGAGGACATCACCATGCCCCTGCCTCTCACCCGACGCTCCGCGCTGCTGGCGGGCACCGTCGCCACGGCGATGGGCCTGGCCGCCTGCGGCACCAGCGCCGCAACGGTGCCGGGCACCACCATCGTGGCCCCGGCCCCATCCGGCCCGATGAGCACGATGAGCATGCCGGCGGCGGCCGGCGCGGCC
>JAQBPH010000508.1:0-2661 GCA_028287625.1 Chloroflexota bacterium
GGGTGGGTCAGGACCCACTGCGCCGTGGTTCCACCGGCCCGCTGGTCGTCGTCGCGCGGTCCGGGGCTCGGCGAGCAGCTCTTCGACTGCGCTCCCGCGATGGGCCGGAGCTGAGAGATGAAGCCGCTGCCGGGAGACCGCTGAGCCGCTACCGTTGACAGGGTGAGCTCCACCCCTCCGCTCCGCCCCCTGCCGATCTCCGCGGCGAGCCCGCCGGCCGCGCCGCCGCGCCACGAGACCATCCTTCCCGAGGAGGAGCAGGCCGCCCTCGAGGCGCTCGACGCCGCCCTCGCCGCCGGCGACGCCGCGTCGCTCCGGGGGGTGGCGGGGCGCTGGCCGGGGGTCCTCGACGCCTGGGCCCGGCTGGGCCGGCATGCCCTCGCCGAGGGCGACGCCGTCACCGCCTACGCCTGCGCGCGCACCGGCTACCACCGCGGCCTCGACCGCCTCCGCGCCAGCGGCTGGGGCGGAGTGGGGATGGTGCGCTGGGCCCGGCCCACCAACCGCGGCTTCCTCCGCTCGCTCCAGCTGCTGCTGGTGACCTCGGCGCGGCTCGGCGACGAGGCGGAGGCGGAGCGCTGCCGCCGCTTCCTGCTCGAGCTCGACCCCGACGACGGGATCGGCGCCGCCGCCTACCCCTCGCCGCCCGGCCGCGACGTCGAGACGCCGCCGGCCTGAGCCGGCGCCGGCGGGCCCATCGGTGGCCCCCCGTCATCGAGTCGAAAGGCGGGGCCCCGTACGGTGCGGCCCATGTCCACACCACCGGGGGAACTCCCAGGATGATCGCCGCAGCACCCGTCCGCCAGGCCCGGCCCCGCACCCGGGGGCTCACGATGGTGATCGACCCGGGGATGCCGACCGGCGCCTTCACCGACGTCATCGACAGCCACGGCGGGCTCGTCGACCTGGTCAAGTTCGGGTGGGGCACCTGCCTGGTGACCCGCGACCTGTCCCGCAAGCTCGACGTGCTCCGCGCCGCGGGCATCGACTTCTACTTCGGCGGCACCCTCTTCGAGCACCACCTCTGGAGCGGCCGCCTCGGAGAGTTCGTCGACCTTCTCCGCACCCATCGCGTGACCCACGTCGAGGTCTCGAACGGGACCATCCCGCTCGACCAGCACGAGAAGGCGGGATACGTGCGCCTGCTCGCCCGCGAGTTCACCGTGATCTCCGAGGTCGGCTTCAAGGACGCGGGCCGGTCCGAGGCGCTGGCGCCCACCGACTGGGTGGCGGCGATGCAGGAGGACCTCGACGCCGGGGCCTCGCTGGTCACCGCCGAGACTCGCGAGAGCGGTCGCTGCGGGATGGCCCGCGCCGACGGCAGCCTCCGTGCCGACGTCCTAGGGGCCGTCCTCACCGCCGTCGACCCCGCGTTGGTGCTGTTCGAGGCTCCCACCCGGAGCCTTCAGGTCGACCTCATCCGCGCCGCCGGGCCCGACGTCAACCTCGGCAACATCGCCACCGGCGACATCGTCGGACTGGAGACGCTGCGGCTGGGGCTGCGGGCCGACACCCTGATGGACCTGACCCCCGCCGCGCCGGCGAGGCCGCTGCCCGCCGCGCCGCTCGGCCGTGGCCGGCTCACCGTGGCCGCCTGACCGCGATGCGCTCCATGCACGACTGCTGCCACATCGCGGTGCCCGCGCGCGACCTCGACGAGGCGATCGGCTTCTACGTCGCCGGTCTGGGGGCCCGGCTCGCCCGCCGCTACCCCGACCGCGTGACCTTCGACTTCTTCGGCGACCAGCTGGTCTGCCACCTGTCCGACGACGTCCCCGACGAGCCCCGGCCCTACCCCCGGCACTTCGGGGTGAGCTTCGCCGACGGCGCCGACTTCGACCGCCTCCTGCGGCTGGTCCGCCACCGCGGGCTGCGCACCCTGGGCGACGTCTCGGTGCGCTTCGAGGGCACCCCCGAGCAGCACCGCACGCTGTTCCTCGCCGACCCGTCGAGCAACGTCGTCGAGTTCAAGCACTACGACGACCCCCGTCTTCAGTACTGACGCTGCGACGGACCGGTGACAGCGGCTTCCTGTCATGGAAGTGAAAGAGAGCCCGCCCGACCATGGCGACGTCAATCGACCATCAGCTCCTCCGGAGGAAGTCATGAACCTGAAGCGCCTCACCTGCCGCCGCACGTTTGCGGCCGGCATCGCCGTCGCGGTGGTCGCGGCCGGAGGCGGGGTGGTGTGGATGCGACACGGCTCGGCCGCCGCCACCCAGTACCGCACCGCCGCGGCCGCCCTCGGAACCGTCACCCAGAGCCTCTCGCTCACCGGCAACCTCGCTCCGCTGGGTGAGAGCGACCTGAACCTCGGCAGCGCAGGCCGGGTCGCCGCAGTGAACGTGCAGCCCGGCCAGGCGGTGAAGGCGGGCCAGGTTCTGGCCGGTCTCGACACCAGCTCGCTGCAGGCGGCGGCCACCCAGGCGCAGGCGACGCTGTCCAGCGCCCAGGCCAAGCTCTCCCTCGACCAGGCGGGCGCGACCGCGCAGAACCTCTCCCAGTCGGAGGCCGCGGTGCGCAGCGCGCAGACACAGCTGCAGAGCGCGCAGACCTCCCTCACCGATAACCAGGCGAACAATGCGCTGTCGGTGCAGCAGGCGCAGGCACAGGGCGCCGCCGCAGCGGCGACCGCGCAGGTCAAGGCGCAGCAGAGCAATG
>JAQBPH010000639.1:0-3042 GCA_028287625.1 Chloroflexota bacterium
CCCGGCGCAGCTGGAGCGGATACGCCTCACGGCGGCGTTCCCCAACGTCGAGATCGGCATCCTGCCCGTCGGGTTCAGCGGATCCGTCTGGTGGCGTCACCCCATCGACCTCCTCGAGGATCTCGACGCCGGGGAGCCCTACGCGGAGGCCGAGACCCTGACCGCGGTCGTGCCGGTGACCGACCCGGCCGACATCGAGCGCATCCGGCGCATCCTCGCCAGCCTCCGCGAGCGGGCGCTCGTCGGCGAGGATGCCCTGGCCCGAATCCTCCGGATCGAGGAGGAGGTTCGATCGTAGGTGGCGTCTCCGAATGGGTGGTGCCATCCATCGGCATGCGCGAGCCTTCGGATGGCCACCGTTCGGGCCAGGACCGGGCCCTCGCGGAGGCGACCCCGTCCGCGCCGATCGCCAGGGCCGCCGCGGAGAGGACGTAGCTCCGGTGGCTACCGTTCCAGACCCAGGTGGCGCCCCCCCGATGCCGGTCTCGAAGAGTGAGGAGGTGCCATCGATGGTTCTGAGGCTGGAGGCCGATCCGTTGGGGATGTGGCAAGGTCACCCATGCCCGAAGATCTGGGGCACCGACGATCACTCTGAGGTCCTCGTCCAGGGAAGGGTGCCGACCCTGGAAGAGCAGGAGCAGTTCCATCGTCCGGACGAGGAGGCCGTGGTGAAGTACCCGCGGGCGTCCATGCGTACGTGGGCCGCCCGCCTGCTCGCGGAGCAGCCGCTGTGATCGACCCGGACACGCTCGCGCCTGCGTTCGACGAGTGGAGCAGCTCGTCGTTCCGGCTGGAGGCGCTCGCTCGGTACACGGTCGACTTTGAGCAAGAGGAGTTCGAGGCCTTTCTTCGCGGTGACCCGCTCCCGCCCCCAAACCCGCCTCTGTTCGAGCAGTGGTTCGCCAGGCTCCGGCAGGAGCACGCCGAGGGGAAGCTCAGGAGCCGCGTCCACGTCATCGCCGGTCCCCTGACGCCGTACCTCCACTACGAGATCGACTGGGCCTACAAGGCAAACGCCGCAGCCGGCGAGGACATCCGCATCCTCCACTCCACCTCCTGGGAGACGTCCCCGTTCGGCAAGCAACCTCCTGACTTCTACCTGCTCGACGACGAGCGGGTCATCCTCATGGCCTACGACAGCGCCGGGCACTGGCTTGGCGGGGACATCATCACCGAGCGCACCGAGGTCGCTGGCTACCGTCGCCTGCGCAACCTCGCACTGGATTCCGCCGTCCCGCTGGCGGACTATCTGGCCGCCCTTCGCCGACTGCCGGTACTGCCCACACAGCTCAGGCCGCCTGCGGAGGCCATGCCGGCTTGATATGACCGCGCATCCCCCTCCCCCGTGCCCGAGGGAGAGGACGCCCGCTCCGGCGCGCTCGTCGAGCGTCAGAGCAGGGAGTGGCCCGCCGTGCGGGCCAGCACCGGCCCTATCCCGCCTTCCAGCCGTCGCCGCGCCAGTGCCAGCCGCCGTGGAAACGGGACGGATCGCCGGGGGAGCCGGCACCGACCAGCAGCGGCCGGCCCGCCACCGGGTCGGTGACCAGCGCGGAGGCGACCCCGTCCGCGCCGATCGCCGGGGCCACCGCGGAGAGGACGTAGCTCCAGCGGCTGCCGTTCCAGACCCAGGTGGCGCCCCCTGCGGTGCCGGTCTCGAAGAGGAGGACGCGATGGGCGGTGGGGTCGGCGGCCATCCAGGTGGCCCCGGGCCGCACCACCACCGGCGAACCCTGGGTGCGGAGGCTCCAGGTGCTCCCGTCCCAGCTCCAGGTGGAGGCGGGAGAGGCGCCCGGACCGGCCGCGGTCACCAGCAGCGGGTGCCCGCTCTGCGGGTCGGTGCTCATCACCGGCGGCCCGCTGAGCACCGGTTCCACCGCCGGCTGAGCCCGCGACCAGTCGCGGCCGTCCCAGAGCCAGGTCTGCGCCGGGGTGCCGCTGCGCCCGGTCACCAGCACCACGGTGCGGGCGGTGCCGTCGGCGGCCATCGCCGACCAGGGCCCGAGCCGGGGCGGGATCTCCGGGAGCTGGGCGGACCAGCCGACACCGTCCCAGCTCCAGGTGTCGCTCAGCGCGCCGGTGGCGCCGCGGCCGCCGGTGAGCAGCACCACGTGCCGGGCGGCGTCGTAGGCGACCAGGGCGCCGGATCGGGCCGCCGGGGAGGCGCCGGGATGGACCTCGGACCAGCCGCGGCCGTCGAACACCCAGGTGTCGTCGAGCAGGTCGCCGACCGGGGACACGCCGCCGAAGAGGACCGCCGCCTGGCTGCCCGGACCGGCGGCGACCGCCTCCCCGCTGCGGGCGGTGAGGACGCCGGGCGCCCGCACCGGCCCGGCGGTCACCCGCGTGTCCCGGGCAGGGGTGGCCGGTGACGGCGGCCGGAGCACCGCCATCCCCGCGCCGGCGACGGCGGCAACCGCGATCAGGGCGCCGGCCGCGACCAGGGGACGGCTGTGCCGGAGAGCCCGAATCACGGCGGCGATCCCGGGAGCCAGGGGAGGCGGAGGGGCGATGGCCACCGCCACCGCGGCGGGCAGAGGCGCGGCCGCGGGGCCGGGGATGAAGGCGGAGGTCGCCCCGGCGGCCTCCGGACCCGACCGGCGGATCCACGCGAGCAGCCGGACCGGGTCGAGCGCCTGCGGCTCGGGCACCGCCACCCCCGCCTCGGGGAGCCGCGCCGCCCACTCGCGCAGCCGCCCCGCCTGGGTGCTGAGCTCGGCCACGCGGGCGATGTAGTCGGCGTGCACCGCCGGCGAGACGGTGGTGGCGACCCGCTCGCGGAGCGGCGGAGGCAGCACGATGTAGCCGTCGGCGACCGCCTCGCGGAAGGCGCGGTCGGTGATGCCCATCACGCGCTGGAGGATGGCGACCGCCTCGCGCAGGCGCTCCACCTGGCCGTCGGAGGTGTCGGTGGCCTCCGGCCGGCGGGTCAGCCGCATCGCCGGATCCCGCTCACCACTGACTCACGCTCTGGCACGCTCTGGCTGCGACGCGGCCCTGCAAAGGGGAAGCGCCCAGGCCATCAGCTCCTTCGTCCCTGACGGC
>JAQBPH010000655.1:0-3972 GCA_028287625.1 Chloroflexota bacterium
TGCGAGTGCAGCTTCTCGATCGCCCGCTCGGATCGGTACTCGTTCACGAAGCCCAGGCCGGTGCTGAGACCCACGATGACCAGGATGATGACCGCGTCCGTCCTCTCTCCGACGGTGAGCGACACCATCGCGGCCACCACCAGCAGGACCAGCAGCGGGCTGTGCAGCTGTCGCTCGAGCACCGCGAGCGCGCGGCTTCCGTGGCTGCGTACCGCGTTGGGGCCGAACTGCTGCAGGCGCCGCGACGCCTCCCGCTCATCCAGCCCCTGGGGGCTGCCGCCCAGCCGTGCAAGGATGTCGGTGGCGGCGAGAGAGGCGGCATCGCGCAGGGTGGGGGCGTCATCTCCCGCCAGTCTGACGCCGCTCCCCGGTCGGCGGCAGAGCCGAATGACCCGCGTGCACGACCGATGGCCGTCCAAAGACGTGACCTTCGTCCCTGGGCAGCACCCTCGATGGCCGGTCACGCTGGGGGCTGATCAGAAGGGCTCAGTGAGGGGACCGCCGTGGATACGTCGACCGCCACCCGTGCCGGTCCGGCCCTGGCCGGCGGGAGCCTGGTCGCCCACTTCCGGCGCCAGGTGTCCGAGCAGCCGGACGCGCCCGCTGTACCGCCACGCCGGCGGCCGCTGGCAGGCGACCACCTGGGCGCAGTTCGGAGAGCAGGCCCGGTGCCTGGCCGCCTACCTGGCGGGCGAGGGCGTCCCCGAGACGTCGAGACGGTGAAGCGCTGGACGGTGCTGCCCTCTGAGTTCACCGTCGGCGAGGAGCTGACCCCGACCTTCAAGGTGCGCCGCGCCCTCGTCGCCGAGCGCTATGCGGCCGAGATCGAGGCGATGTACCCCGCTCCGCGGCACTCCGAGGCCGCGTGATGGAGCGGCATCCGGCGCGTGCGGTCGAGACCCACGTGTCCACCCTGTTCTTCGTGGGCGAACGGGTCTACAAGCTGAAGAAGGCGGTGTCGCTCGGCTTTCTCGACTTCAGCAGCCGCGAGGCGCGGCGGGCGGCGTGCCACCGTGAGGTGGAGCTGAACCGGCGGCTCGCCCCGGACGTGTACCTCGGGGTCGCCGACATCGTCGGGCCGGACGGTGAGATGTGCGACCACCTCGTGGTGATGCGCCGCATGCCCGAGGAGCGCCGGCTGGAGACGCTGGTGGCCGCAGGCGACCCGGTGGACGCGGAGCTGCGTGCCGTCGCCCGGGCGGTCGCCGTGTTCCATGCACGCTCCGCGACCTCGGATGCGATCGCCGCCGCAGGCACGGCGGCGGCGGTCCGCGCGACCTGGGAGGCGAACATCGCCGGGCTCCGCCCCTTCGTCGGCACCCTCGTCGACACCGACCTCGAGCGTCGGGTGGAGGCCCGGGCCGAGCGGTTCCTCGACGGCCGTGCCCCGTTGCTGGAGCGGCGCATCGCCGAGGGACGGGTCAGGGACGGGCACGGCGACCTGCTGACGGCGGACATCTTCTGCCTGCCCGACGGTCCGCGGATCCTCGACTGCATCGAGTTCGACGACCGCCTCCGCCATGCGGACGTGCTCGCCGACGTCGCCTTCCTCGCCATGGACCTCGAGCGGCTGGGCCGGCCCGACCTCACGCAGCGGTTCCTCGACCACTACCGCGAGTTCTCCGGGGACACCTTCCCCACCACTCTCGCGCACCACTACATCGCCTACCGGGCGCACGTCCGGGCCAAGGTCGCCTGCCTGCGCCACCAGCAGGGGGACGCCGGGGCCGCCGCCCAGGCCGAGCAGTTGCTGCGAATGGCCTTCGTGCACGCCGAGGAGGCTCGGGTGAGCCTCACCCTGGTGGGTGGTCTCCCGGGCACCGGCAAGTCGACCCTCGCGGCCGCCGTCGCCGACGCCCTGGGCTGGACGGTGCTGCGGTCCGACGAGGTGCGGCGAGACCTGGCCGGCCTTCACCCCGCCACGGCGCCGCCGGCTGCGTATGGCGAGGGTCTCCACACCGCCGCGATGACCGAACGGACCTACGCCGAGCTCCTGCGCCGTGCCGAGCGGCTCCTCGTCGCCGGCGAGCCGGTGGTGCTCGACGCCACCTGGAGCGACCGGCGCTGGCGGGCCCTGGCTCAGGACCTCACGCGCTCGACGGCGAGCGACCTCGTCGAGCTGGAGTGCCGCGCGCCCCGCGAGGTCGCCGAGTCGCGGATCGCGGCACGACTGGCCGCGGGTGCCGACATCTCCGACGCCACTCCGGCGATCGCACGGCGGATGGCCGCGAGCGCACACCCCTGGCCCGGCGCGGTGCACGTCGACACCACCCACGGCATCGCGGCGGCCCTGGCCGCCGCGATGCGCGCCATCGGCGAGACCGGGGCCGGCGCGACCGGCAGGATCCCCGACGGGACGACTCCCGTCGCACCATCCCGGCCATGACCGCGCCGGCTCCCGTGGTCATCGCCTACGACGACGGCTCGCGGCTCCACGACGTCCCGGGTCATCCGGAGACCGCGCAGCGACTGCGGGCCATCACCGGGCGGCTGGTCGCCGACCCCCTGCTGCGAGGCCTGCCCGCCACGGTGGTGCACGACCCCGACCCCGAGCTCATGCTCGGCGTCCACGACGACGCCCATCTCCTCGCCGTCGAGCGCGCCGCCCGGAGTGGTGGCTGCTGGATCGACGACGACACCTACTGCACCAGCCGCTCCTACGACGTCGCGCTGCGCGCCGCCGGCGCTGCGGTGTCCGGGGTGGGCGCCGTTTGCAGCGGGGCGGCCGCCGCCGCGTTCGCGCTCATCCGCCCCCCCGGGCACCACGCCACGCGCAGCCGCGCCATGGGCTTCTGCCTCTTCAACAACGCCGCGGTGGCCGTTCGGGCCGCGCAGCGCTTCGGCCTTGGGAAGGTGGCCGTCGTGGACATCGACGTGCACCACGGAAACGGCACCCAGGACGTGTTCTACGACGATCCCTCGGTGCTGTACTGCTCGCTCCACCAGTGGCCGTCATGGCCGGGAACGGGACGGGCGTCGGAGACCGGCGAGGGTCTCGGGGCGGGCACGACGCTCAACGTCCCGCTGCCGGCGGGCACCAGCGCGGAGACGTGGCTCGCCGCCTTCGACGCCACCGTCGCGCCCACGCTGCGGCGGCATGCCCCCGAGCTCATCGTGGTGAGCGCCGGGTATGACGCGCATCGTGCCGACCCCCTCGCCGAGCTGGAGCTGGACACCGCGACCTACGCGGAGGTGGCGAGGCGCATCGTCGGCATCGCCGCGGAGTGCGCCGGTGGCCGCACCGTCTGGGTGCTCGAGGGCGGCTACGACGTGGAGGCGCTCTCCGCATCGGTGATCGCCACCCTGCACGCGCTCCGGGGCTGACCGGCCCTACGCTGCCGGAGGCCGCCGTCGAGAGCCGTCCTCCGTGCCGTCCGGCTGGTCGCGCCGGATGGGCGGCGGGCGCGGTGCGGGCCAGGGGCGAAGGTCACCGACTCCCCGGTTGAGGCTCCTCCCCTCACACGCCCGGCGTCGCGGCTAGCCCCACGAACACGGCAATGGCGCCGCAGTGCGCTCCCGGCTGATCGATCCTCAGTTCTGCGCATCCCTTCCGTCGCCCGTGACCGGGACCTTCGGCCCTGTCGCCGGCTGCACGGACCGGTTCATGCTGGGACGATGACCGACACTCTGCAACAGTCACCGCCTGCGCGCTCGCCGGAGCCGACGCCCAAGCGACGCACCGCGATCCGATTCGCCGTCGGCGTAGCCGTGGCCGTCGTAGTCGTTGCCGTCACGATCGGAATCGCCCTCAGCCGCGGCGCCACGCCCGCCGACGCCCAGGAGCTGGCGTCGATCCAGCGGGCCTGCCAGCAGTGGACCGGTGCGTACACATCGTCGGCCGGCCGCGGACCCACCGCCGCATGGTGCGCCAGCATGACCGACTGGAAGCGCCAACAACTGAGCAGCGGGCATATGACCGGCAATGTGATGTGGAGTACTCCCTCCATCATGGGTAGCACGTGCCGACATTGG
>JAQBPH010000658.1:0-3352 GCA_028287625.1 Chloroflexota bacterium
GCCCAAGGACGAAACCGTTCCTCCACGTGGCGGCCGATGAGTCGGGGCGCGGCGGACGGCCGAAGGCCTCCGCGCCCCGACCAGGAGCCGGAACCCGCGCGTGGCGGCCGACCCGGCTGACTACGGACGCACGGTCACGAGCGAGACCACCACCAGCAGCGCCGCCGCGACGATGATCAGGGTCATGCAGAGGTGGAGGGCGGGGCCGGGGGCGCTCTCGATGAGCGCCAGGCGGGTGGAGGAGACGGGCTCGCCGGCGCGCGGGCCGAAGGGCACGCGGAGGCTGGCCGGCCCCAGCGTCACCCCCGGGGCGGCGGTCACCACCCGGTGCTGAGCCCGCGGAGGGCGGGCGAAGGCGAGCATGCGGTGGCAGTCGGCGCAGAGCATGTTGCCGGCGCGATTCCACGGACAGCCGCAGCCCCGGCAGGTTCGAAATCTCACCGGCGCAGCGTACGCGCCGCCGGTCGCGGGTCCGGGGACGGGACCCTCACAGTGCGGTGACGGCGGGCCGCGCCACCGGGCCTCCGTGCCCGTACCATCCCGGGGACATGACAGCGCCCGCCACGATCACACAGCTCCTTCCCGACCGGCTCGCCGCCGTGGCCGACCGCCGCCGCATCGGCCTCGTCCCCATCCGCGGGGTGATCGGGGGGGCGGTGCGCACCCAGGAGATGCAGCGCCTGCTGCGCAAGGCCGCCGACAGCGAGCGCATCCGCAGCGTGCTCCTCGACATCGACTCGCCGGGGGGCGGCGCGGTCGCCTCCGAGCAGCTCTACGTGTCGGTGCGACGCCTCGCCGAGCGCAAGCCGGTGGTGGCGTGGTTCCGCGGCACCGGCGCCTCGGGCGCGTACTTCCTGGCCTGCGGCGCGACCCGCATCCTCTCCTTCCCCGGCGCGGTGGTCGGCTCCATCGGGGTGATCAACGCCCGCCCCATCCTGGTCGACACCCTGAGGCGCATCGGGGCCCAGATGCTGATCACCAAGACCGGCCCGTTCAAGGACCTCGGCGCCCCCTGGCGCGAGCCCACCGACGCCGACCGCGCCAAGGAGCAGGAGCTGGTCGACGCCGTCTTCCGCCGCTTCACCGCGGCGGTGAGCAGCGCTCGCGACCTCGAGGGCGAGCGGCTGGCGCGGGTCACCACCGGCGAGGTCTGGCTCGGCGAGAAGGCGCTCGACCTCGGCCTGGTGGACGCCACCGCCGACGAGGAGGAGGCGCTCGAGGAGGCGCAGCGGCTCGGCGGCCTTCCCCACCGGCGCACCCAGCGCCTGGAGCGGCGCCGGCCGGTGCTGCAGAAGCTCGGCGTGCCCGGGGCGGGGATGGGGCCGCCCAGCTCGCGGTGGATCACCGAGCTCGAGGGCTGGCTCTCCGCCCCGCGGCTGTAGCAGCGAGCATCGCGTCTGTGCTCAGCGGGATTGCGCGCCATCCAGGAGCGAGCGGCCCGCGTCGGTGAGTGCCCAGGCGTCGTTCGGTGATCCGGGGCTGACCGTCCGGCAGACGTAGCCCTCCGCCTGGAGTGTTCTCAGCTCCTCGAGGAGCGTGTGGGCTGCCGGAGCGTGCTGCTGACTCACCCTGATGTCGATGGAGCGCGTGCTCAGCGCCCCTCGTCCGGAGGCGACCACCTCGAGGATCGTGCGCGTCCGCGGAGCCAGCTCCCTCATGGTGCTGCGTCCGGATCGTACAGGGTAAACGTGGTAGATGGACTGTTCGCCGTCGCGCGTGCCATCGGCGGGCGCTTCGCGAGTGGGCCCTTGTCTTGATCCGCACCAGCCGCCACCGACACGCGACCAACTGGGATTTTGCGGTCTCCTGCCGTTTCGCGTCGCGGCCATCGCGCACGTCCAAGGCGTCACTGAGGAGTGCACGCACTGCACGCGGGACCTCGCGTCCACGACCATGCGCACCACCACGCCGGCGTAGCCGTCGCCGAGCAGCGAACGGATCACGTCGGCGCCGCGGCCTCGTTCGATCGCGTAGACGGTGCAGCGGGGGTCGGTGACCGTCCAGAGCCCGGCGCCTGTCCACCAACACGCCAGCCGGTCTCCTCGGGCGTGACCACGGGCGCCTCGGTGATCTGATCGCAGAGGGAGACGTAGCTCTCCTCGCCCCGCCGGCCCATCCGTGCCACCGCCTGGCGACGCGGGCCCGCTCCATGGGGGGGGTGGCGTCATCCCTCAGCGGGCCGCGCCCTTCCCATCCCGGCCTCCTCGCATCGGACGCCTGTCTCCGCTCCGATCGCGGCAGGCTCCGGCTCCCATCCCGCCAGCAGCCAGCGGCACTCTGAGCTCGGGTCGTCGAGCCAGACCTCCTGCCGACCACCATCAGCGGGCACGCTCAGTCCGAAGCGCTCGCGCGGGGGGCGCCCCCATGAGCACCACGCGTCGTGGAGCGCCACCTGCGTGTCCCACAGCCGGCGCGGCCCCCCCTGGGTCACCGTCTCCCGCTCGTAGTCGTACAGGGCCCACGAGGAGTCCCAGAGGTCGACCACCAGGTACCGGCTGGCGGCGACCTCCACATCGGCCCGGTAGCCGAAGACCACGAGCTGGGTGAGGGAGTAGTACGCCACCTGGCCGTTTCGCTCGTTGACGAGCGCGGGCTGCCCGTACGGCGTGGTCTCGCCAGCGCCTTGGTCGACCAGGGCGAGCAGCTCGGCGTCGGGCGGCTGCGGCCGCCAGTGGCCCTGCATCCGCATGAAGTCGAACGGGAACGGGTGAAAGCGTCCCTGCGCAGAGCCGTCGGCATCGACGGTGAGCTGCGCCATCCCATGGGGGAGCATGGCCAGGATGCGATCGCCGGGGCGGGTCTGCGCGATCCACGCCCTCGGCACCTGGCGCACCGCGCAGGTGGCGATCACGCGGTCGTACGGCGCGGTCGGGGCATGGCCGAGGAAGCCGTCGGCGGCCGCGACGGTCGGCTCGTATCCATGCTCGGACAGCCGCTGGCGGGCCGCCTCGACCAGCTCGACGTCGCAGTCGACGGTGGTGACGCGGTTCGAGCCGAGGCGCTCGCAGAGCAGGGCGGCGTTGTAGCCGCTGCCGGTGCCGATCTCCAGGACCGCGTCGCCGTCGCGGACGGCGAGGGCCTCGAGCATCGTGGCCATGACCGAGGGCATCGACGAGGAGCTGCGCCGGAGCGGCTCCTCGTCGTCATCGGGGCGAAGGAAGAGCACCTCGTCACGGTACATCGCCTCGAGCCAGTCCTCATGGTGGTCGGGCCGGTCACCGTCGACCAGCTCCCACCCTCTGTCGGTCTCGCGCCAGAAGCGCGGCACGAACAGCTCACGACGCACCCAGGATCGCATCGATCTCTATTCGGAGCTGAGCGTCAAGCCTCGGGCGCTTTCTCCCGAGGAGGC
>JAQBPH010000677.1:0-5693 GCA_028287625.1 Chloroflexota bacterium
GGGCCGGGGCGGGTTGCGGGTGTGAGTGCGGTGCGGCGTGGGGGTGCCGTTGCGTGAAGGATTGTACGGACGGTGATTCTGGGCGGGGGGTGGCGTGGCTGGGGCGGATTGCGGTGCGGAGTGCGGAGGCGATTGTGTGAAGGGTGGTACGGACGGTGATTCTGTGCGGGGGGCGGCGTGGCTGGGGGCGGGTTGCGGATGCGACTGCGGTGAGATTGCGTGAAGGGTTGCAGTACGAACGTCTGTTTGCTATACTACGGTGTGTAATGATCGCAGTGCACTCCGACCCGCTGGAGCCCCGGGTTCGCGAGATGGTTCCGCGGGTGCATGCGACCATGGCGCAGTTGTCGGAGCTGGTCTGTGCATTCGATGACAGTGGCGAATGGCAGGGAGCGGGAATGCGCAGCTGCGCGGACTGGCTCGTGGTGCACGCCGGGTTCGATCGGCACACCGCCGAGTCCCTGCTGCGTGCGGGGCATGCGATGCGCGAACTGCCCGAGGTGGCCGAGGCCTTCTCAGCGGGTGAGCTCTCGCTTGACAAGGTCCGCTCTCTCAGCATCATCGCGACCGCCGAGGACCAGGGGCTCTGGGTGGAGCAGGCGCGGACGGCGTCGCCTCCGCAGCTCGCCCGGATCTGCCGCGAGTCGCACAACGCCGAGCTGGTCGACGCCCCAGAGCGCGCCCACGCCCAGCGGATGCAGCGTGGTCTGCGTTTCCGGTGGGACGAGCTCGGCATGCTCCGGCTCACCGGGGCGCTCCCCTCCGACGAGGGCGCCCTGGTCCGTGCCGTGGTGGAGAACTTCGAGCGAAAGCTGGCCGCGGAGCGGTCGGCACGGCCGATCGAGCTCGACCCCGCAGAGGATCCGCCGGCTGCGTTGCGGGCGGATGCGCTGGTGATGGCGTGCCACACGGCGTCCGGTGGCGACCCGGGCAGCAGTGGCCCTCAGCCGTCAGCGGTGCAGATGGTCGTGCACGTCGACGCCGGCGTGCTCACCGGCGAGACCCCGAACGGCCGCTGCCACGTCGAGAACGGTCCCGCCCTCTCCGCCGCGGTGGCGCGGCGGCTGGGCTGCGATGCCGAGGTCGTCACCCTCACCGAGCTCAACGGCGCGCCGATCGACTCGGGACGGGCGCAGCAGATCGTCAAGACCCCCATGCGCCGCGCAGTGCAGAGCCGGGATGGGATGTGCCGCTTCCCCGGATGCTCGGTGGCGGCGACCTCCACCCAGCCCCACCACATCCATCACTGGATCGACCTCGGTCCCACCAAGATGTGGAACCTGGTGAGCCTGTGCCGCTATCACCACAACCGGCACCATGACGGCGAGTACGAGATCCGCCGCACCGCCGAGGGTGACCTGCTCTTCGAGACCGCTGATGGCCGCCCGATGGGGACCGCGACCGGCGGGGCGTGGAAGAAGCCGAGGGTCAGGGCGGGCCCGGGATGAGGCCGCCGCCCGCCCGCCGCAGGTCACACAGCACCCGGCAACCCGACCACCGCGCCCGCGATCACACGGCACCCAGGAACCCGACCCACGGCGCCCGCAGATCACACGGCACCCGACAACCCCAACCACCGCGCCCGCAGATCACACAGCACCCGCCAACCCCAACCACCGCGCCCGCAGATCACACAGCACCCGCCAATCCGACCACCGCGCCCGCAAATCACACAGCACCGCCAATCCGACCACCGCGCGCCCCAGATCCCCCTTCCCTGGCCAGACCGGGGACCACACAGCGTCCGAGGTGCGCAGAGTGCCCGTGCACGCCCACTGCGCGTCCGCAGAGTGCCGGTGCCAGGCGTCGACCTACGTCTGGCATCCCCGGCAGAAGCTGGTCACCCGCTGCTGCGCGGTCAGCTCCGAGATCCGATGCCCGCACCGTGGACACGCCTCACCGCCCCGGCCGTGCACTCGCATGAACGACCGGTCCTGCTTGTGGGCCACCCACTCCGGCTGGGCACCGATGGTGGCCACGGCGTCGATCAGCACCCGCTGGGTCGAGGCGTGGAGGCGCTCGACGCCGGCGGCGTCGAGGGTGGTGCGCTTGCGCAGCGGGAGCATGCCGGCGTCGTGGAGGATCTCGTCGCTGTAGGCGTTGCCGATGCCGGCGACGAAGGCCTGGTTGCGCAGCACCGACTTCAGCTCGCCGCGGTGGCGGCGGATGCGGGTGGCGAAGTCGGCCGCGGAGATGTCCACGGCCTCGGGGCCCAGCTCACTCCAGCCGGGCACGGCGTCGAGCCCGTCACCGGGTGCCAGGTAGACGCGGCCCATGCGCACGGTGTCGAGGAAGCGCAGCTCCTCGTCGCCGTCGAGCAGCAGGCGGAAGACGGTGGCGGCGGCCACCCGCTCGCCCGGGGCGGCCAACTGCAGGCGGCCGCCGAGCATCGGGTTGATCACCAGGTGCTGGCCGCCGGCGTCGAGCACCAGGAACTTGCCCCGCCGCCACATCGCCTCCATTGCCCTCCCGGTGAGCGCACCGGTGAGGTCGTCGGTGGTGACCCGGAGCATGAAGCCGTGGCGCGGCGACACCTCGACGGCGCGCACCTCCCGTCCCAGCAGGAGAGGGGAGAGGCGCTCGCGGATCACCTCGAGCTCGGGCATCTCGGGCATGGCGCCGCCAATGTACCGGGCGGCGCGCGTCGGACAGCCGGTTCAGGCGAGCGGGGTGACCGGGCTGACCGGGCTGGTGCAGAAGGCGCAGCGCCTCGCCGCCATGGGGATGTCACTCATGCACTCCGGGCAGGGCCGGGTGGTGGGCCCCGCGGCGGGTGCGGCCCGGCGCGTCTCCAGCAGCTCCATCGGCTTCACCACGATGAAGTAGATGGCGGCGGCGACGCCGACGAAGTTGATCAGCCTGTTGATCAGGTCGCCGTAGTTGAAGACGCTCCGGTTGATGGAGAAGCTGAGGAGGCGGAAGTCGGGCTTGCCGATGATCACGCCGACGATCGGCAGCAGGACGTCGTTGACCACGGCGGTGACCACCAGGCCGAAGGCGCCGCCGATGACCACGGCGATGGCGAGGTCGATGACGTTTCCGCGCAGCAGGAACTTCCGGAAGCCGGCGATCCAGACCATCACCTGATCCACGGCCCGCACCCTCCTGGGCGTTCCCGGCGGGACGGCCGCCGGATCCCCTCGAGCGCCGCAGTGTACGGCCCGACACGGTGGACCGGTCAGTCCTCGGCGACCGGCTCCGCGAACACCGAGCCGCGCCGCGTCAGGTTCATGTAGAGGCCCTGCTGGATGGTCTCCCGGACGCGGTCGGAGAGCTGCATCACCGTGGCGATGTCGTCGGCGGCGTCGGGTCCGAGCCCCTCGGTGGCGGGGTCGACCGGCGCGTGGAACTCGATGATCCACGACGACGGCAGCGGGATCAGCCCGAGCAGGCCGAGCCAGGGGAAGCCGGGCGTCAGCGGGAAGTAGGGGAGGCCGAGCGCCCGGGCGGCGAGGTCGACGTTGGCCAGCATGGGGTGCAGCTCCTCGCTGCCGACCACGCTCACCGGCACGATCGGGCTGCCGGTGCGCAGCGCCGTCTGCACGAATCCGCCGCGACCGAAGCGGCGCAACCGGTAGCGCTCGCGGTACGGCTTGCCCGTGCCCTTGGCGCCCTCGGGGAACACCAGCACCAGCTCGCCGGCGCAGAGCAGCCGCTCGGCGTCGTCGGGATGGGCGAGGGTGTTCCCGGTGCGGCGCAGGAACCAGGAGGCGACCGGCACGCCGAAGAACGCGTTGAGGATGAGCGCGCGCGCGTGGCGGTGGCCGGGCAGGTCCTCGAAGATCGCGGTGCGGATCATCACCCCGTCGTAGGGCAGCACCCCGGCGTGGTTGGACACCAGCAGCGCCGCCCCCTCCAGCGGGATGTTCTCCAGCCCGCGCACCTGAACCCGCCAGTAGTCGCGGTAGAGGAAGCGGAAGAAGGGGAGCAGCGACTCCGTCCACTCGCGGTCGAAGCCGAACTCGTCGATCGACTCGGCACACTCCGCCTGCCGCCTGGCGAGCTCCCGCTGCTTCGCCAGGAAGGAGAGGCCGGCGGTGCCCAGGTGCAGCGCCTTCTCCGGGCGGAAGCCGGTCACCGCGCCCAGCGCCACGTGCGCGGTGCGGTTCAGCAGAGCGGGGAGGTCGCGGGTGACCGAGCTGAGGGTGTCGATCGGCACGGGCACCGAGTCGGCGGGCTCGAGGCCCTCGGCCCGGCGGCGCTCCAGCTCCTCGGTGGTGGCGGCGTGGAGGCGGCGCAGCCGTGCGCGCACCTCCTCGGCACGGGCCGGTCGGCTGCGGCGCGTGCCGGCCGTGCGCCGCGGGCTGAGCACCACCGCGCCGGCGAGGTCGAGGCTGTCGCTCGCGGCGTCGTCGGCCGGACGCGTCTCGTCCGGGGACCCGCCGGGTGCCTCCTGGGGCGATCGCAGCTCCACGCCGGTCTCGGTCATGCGCCCCCATGATGACAGCCCGCGTCCTTCCTCCGGGCGCTGACGCGCCCGCTGGGAGGGGGCCTCCCCCAGGCCATCATCTCCTCTTGGCCTCTCTGCGCTGACGCGCAGAATGGAAGGGGGGCCTCCCCCAGGCCATCAGCTCCTTCGTCACTGACAGCCTTCCCCCTGGTGGCCGCGGTCACCGCCGCGCCTCGGGAAGCGCCGCGCGGCGGGAGGGGTCGGCGTGGTAGCTGCGAACGGTCGCGAGGATGTCCTCCGGGCGCCCGGCGAGCGAGTCGGCGAACCAGCCGCCGTCGAAGGGCCGCCCGGCGGCGCGGAGCAGGGCGGCGGCGGGCTGGCGGCGCGGCGGCGGCACCCCCTCGCGGAGCCGGTAGGCGAGCACCACCCGGTTGCCCGCGCGGGTGATGTCGAGGTGGTCGATCACCTCCCACCGCGTGAGGCTGCTGAACGGGTACTGGCGCTGCAGCAGCCCCTCGCGCGTGAGCTCGAGCACCGGGCGGAAGAGCAGCCCGGTCACCAGCAGCGCCCCCACCGGCGCCGCCATGACCGCCCAGCCGTAGCTCAGGCCGTCGAGCAGGAAGAGCAGCCCGGCGATCTCCGTGAAGATCGCGAAGGGGAGCACCAGCACCGCCGGGCGCCGGGCCCGGAACCTCACCCGTCCGCGCTCGACCTCCAGGGCCGCCTGCGCCTCCGGGATGCCCTCTGCCATCGCTCTGTCATCGTAGGGTGGTGCCGGACCCGAGCGCTCTGCTTCCCCCCGCCGCAGCCACCCCCAGCCCCTTCGCCTCGCTGATCATCGGGCTGGCCCTCTTCGTCGTGGTGATCGTGGTCATCGTGGTGGTGATGGCCGTCCTCCAGGCGGTGCTGCCGAGGACCGACACCGGGGCGGAGGAGGTGCACGAGCGCGAGCTGGAGGCGGAGCGGCTGGAGCAGCCCGCCGGGCCCGGCCCCAGCGGCGAGCAGGATGGCGCCCCGGGGAGGTAGGATGCATAACGCAGCCTTTATCTAATTTCCCTTTATGAAAGGAGTCGTTATGGATTCCGGCCGTCGCCCGCCGCGTCTCGCCGCGCCGCGCCGGCTGGTCCCACCTCCGACGGAGCTCAGCGTGCACTTCGAGGGTCTGGCCCACCCCACCCGCCTCACCATCGTCGAGCGCCTCGCCGGCGCAGCCGAGGTGCGGGTGTCGGAGCTCGCCGAGCTCTGCAAGGTGAGCCAGCCACGGATGAGCTGGCACCTGCGCATCCTGCGCCGGTCCCAGGTG
>JAQBPH010000012.1:0-3600 GCA_028287625.1 Chloroflexota bacterium
GAGACGGCTGAGCACGGGCACCTGGTCGGGCGCCTGAGAGAGCATGACCAGCGGCCCCCGGTTCGGCGCCGGTGCGGCCGGCGAGCCCGTCCGAGTGCCCCACCAGTTCAGGAGCGGACCGAGGACACCGCCGTGAGTGGACGGGGCGAGCCCGCGGCACGTGCGCTCGAAGCTCTGCACAAAGCCCTCGTTGGTCGGGCGCCGGCCGCGCCACGCCTGCTGCTGGACGCCCAGCTGTTGCATGACGGCGTCGTGAGAGTGGTCGGGACCGGCCGGCAGCACCGGCTTGGCGCCCGGGCCGGCCTGGACCGGTGGCCCACCCGCCCAGCCCGGGTTGGCGTATGGACCGCCATGGTCGAGGCCACCGAAGGCGGGATCGGGGTGATCGAGAAACCCGAGCATGTGGTCGAAGGAGCGATTCTCCAATGCCAGCACGATGACGTGCTCGATCAGGGCCATGGACGCCTCCCTCCGTGCTCTTTGGCCCATTAAGCGCGGACGAGGGCGGGTCGCTCCACGTCCATGGTCACCTGTGGGAGGTGCGATACGACCGTGCACGCCTCACTGTGCGTTCGCGTGCAGCGTGTCCGCGTGGCGACGCATGGCGGTGGCCACGCCGAGCAACCGGGGGTCGCGGGCGCCCTCCGCCCCGACCAGCTCGGCGGCCTCGGCGAGGTGCTCGGCCATCAGCAGCCATGCCGCACGCCGGTGGGGGAGAAGGTAGTCGGGCTGGTAGAAGAGCTCGAAGGTCGGTCCGGCGGTACGGCCGGGGTGCTCCGGACCGACGGGCATGGTGGTCAGGACGTCCGCCAGCGGCTCGATGACGTCGAACATCAGGGCGACGCTGACATCGGCGAGGATCCGGATCTGCTCGTCGGTCTCGTCGACGTGGCACAGCAGCCGGTACAGCAGCTGGAGCAGAACCTCGTAGACGACGTTGCCGAGATCGGCGATCCGGGCGGTGGTGGGATCGGTGATCAGCGGCACCTTCTCTCCGCTCTCGGGCAGCCGGACCAGCGCCGGCAGCACCGGTCGCATCACCTCCAACCCCGGGTTCGCCCGGAGCATGTCCAGATACTCCTCGAGCACCGCGACGAACCGCCCGAAGTGCGCGTTGCGCCAGTCGCCCCTCGGTCCCTCACCCTGCTCGACGATGGCCTCGATGGCACGCATCGCGTCGTCGCAGCTGGTGATGGGCTGGAGCTGCGGCCATCCGAAGAGGTCACCCCGCGCCTGCGCCTCCGGAGGTCCGATGAACAGCCGCTCCTCCCCCATGCGCTCCGAGAGGTGGTGGAAGCCGGCCTCGATGGAGCGGTAGAGGTGGCCGACGGTGGCGAACTCCTGGAGGTGGGGGGCGACCTCCTCCGTGGACATCACCGGGACCGCGCAGTCGACGGCGTCGAGACCCTCGGCGTCCTCGATGTCCATGCCCTCGGGCCGCTCCAGGTACAGGAAGTGGCGCAGCGCCTGCTCGCCGAAGGGCAGCAGGGTGAGCCGGACACCGGCGGGGTAGTGCCGCGCCGGCTGGGGCAGGTTGGGACGCGTCAGGTGCGGGCTGGCGCCGAGTGCCGTGATCAGGTTGCAGTTGATCGCCAGGTGCAGCATCTCCTGCTTCGCCACCAGGAGGATCAGCGCACGCCAACGCTCGACCGTGCTCAGCTGCTCCTCGGTGAGGCCCTCGTCGGTCGACCGCTTCAGCGAGAACGCGGCGAAGAGGTACTCGCACATCAGGGCGTGCTCGAGCTCCGCAGCCGTGCAGAGCATGTAGACGAGCGGCTCGCGATGCTCGATGACGAGGGACGGCTCCTCCACCGGGGCGCCGCTGCGCAGCGCCACGGTCTGGGCGAGCCGCCCCTGGATCGCCTCCGGAGCGGGCGGCGGAGTGTCGGTGGGCGGTGGGCCCGGCGGTACCGCCCCCGCCGTCTCTGCGGACGCCGACTGCGACATGCCGGCGGCGACCCAGCGCTCGAGCACCGCGACCCGCTCCGGTGGCCAGACCCCGTCGCAGGGCATCGATCCGCTGCGCACGCGCTGGAGGATCTCGGCGGCGTTGGCGCGGACATCGGGGTAGGACCACAGGTCGAACGCGAAGCGCATCGCCTGGCGGTCGTGCTCGCGGAACAGCGGCCGGATGTGCTCCTCGAAGTCCACCGGCGCACCCGGCGGAGGCAGCGTCACCGCCTGCTCCTCGGTCGCGGCCGCGCCGGCCGGTGCCCGGCTGCCCGGCGGACCGGCGGTCCCCCAGTCCCAGCGCGGGACGGGCATGCGTGCCGGCGGCGACGCCCCCGGCTGCGAGTTCTCCACCGCGATCCGCGAGCCCCACTCGATGTAGGCGGTGAACGCGGAGCGGAACTCGGCATCGGCGGGCAGACCCGTCTCGTCGGCGCATCGCGCCAGCGTGCTCGCCCACCGCGCACGCTGCTCCTCGGTGAGCGCCCTGCCGGCGTGCTGCGAGAGCATCCGCGGATACCCGCCGTATCGCTCGGTGTACAGCGCGGGACCTCCGAGCACCTCGGCGAGCCATGCTGCGACGCGCTCCGGATGGTCCGGCGACATCTGCGCGAAGAGGGGCGCGAGCAGCGGATCCTCGGGCACGTACTTCCCGTAGAAGAGGCCGGTCAGGCGGGTCAGCGCCGGAAGCCCGCCCGCCCACGCGAAGAGCGTCGGCTCGGGGTCGGGCGCCGGATCCTTGAAATCGACGTACCAGTGCATGCCGCTGCAGAAGGGCTTGTTCAGCGAGTGGCCGCAGCGGCAGAGGCTGTAATGCTCCTCGGAGGAGCCCGCGGTGCGTGGGACCGGGCCGCCCTGGGCATCCTCCAGCGGGATGGCCCCGGTGACCCGGTAGGGACCATCCCGGGAGATCTCGATCGCCGGGTCGCGGAGCTGGTCCGCCTGGTCGCGCGCATCGGCGATCCCCTGCAGCGCGAACCCGAGCGCACCCGACGGACAGGCGCGCACCGCCCGGACGATCTCGTCCATGCGGCCGCCACTCGGGGCCACGAACGGCTCTCCGTTCATCCGGAACGCGGTCGGCAGGCGATCGGTGCAGAACCCCGAATGGGCGCAGGTGCCGCGGTTGTCGGTGACCGTCACCTGCTGGCCGTCGTGGGTGTCGAGGCGATCCGGTACGCGCTTGGGATCCTTCGCGTCGTTGAAGCCGTTCTCGGCGTGGCTGCCGTCGCAGAGCGGCTTGATCGCCGAGGCGCCGCATCGACACAGCGCCAGCTGGGGACTGGCCGCCACCGGCTCTCCGAGCCAGTCGACGACGCGGTCGACGTTGGTGGCGAGCAGCGGCCCATTCGGCAGGGGGACGATCGCCGCCGGGAGCGACCCCTGCATGGCGGCCAGCTCCGCACGCCGCGTGATGGCGGTGTCCTGCCCGGCGGCGGGGGCACAGCGGCAGGCCAGGTCCTGCAGGGCTGCGGTGGCCTCCTGGACATCGGCCGGCGTGCCCGGCCGGAGCCGCAGCCGGGTGACACGCCGGGCGAGCTCCCACAGCTCGCTGTCCAGGGCGGCGCGGACGCCGTCGCCGCCGGACGGCGACGGATCCGCGGTGCCGGCTCGGGGCGGCGCCCCGCCGAGCGCCGACCGGGCGCTGCC
>JAQBPH010000017.1:0-4266 GCA_028287625.1 Chloroflexota bacterium
CCCACGAGAAGGTGCTCTACGCCGAGCTGCTCGCCACCTGGGAGCAGGGGGCGGCGTCGCCGCGGCCGGGTCCGGCGGGGGCCTCCCAGCTGCTGCTGCTGCCCGTGCTGGTCGAGGTCGACGCCACCGCGATGGCGCGGCGCGACGAGCACGCCGGCGCCATCGCCGCCCTCGGTTTCGCCGTCGACGAGTTCGGCCCGAGATCGCTCCGCTGCTCCGCCGTCCCCGCCGCCTGCGCCCACTCCGACGTCACTCGGCTGCTGCTCGAGCTCCTCGACACCCTCGACGACGACCCCGGTGACGGCGCCGCGGCGGAGCGGCGCCACCGGGTCGCCGCGCTGCTCGCCTGCCACAGCGCGGTGCGCTTCGGCGACGCGCTCGCGGCCGCGGAGCAGCAGCGGCTGCTCGACCGGCTCGCCAGGACGGACGGCGGCACCACCTGTCCCCACGGGCGGCCGACCGCGGTGCTCCTCGACGACGCCGCCCTGCGACGCGCCTTCCGCCGTCCGTGACCCCGGCGCCCCACCTGCTGGTGGTCGCCGGGCCCACCGCGACCGGCAAGACCCCGCTCGCCGTGGCCGTGGCCGAACGCCTCGGCGCCGCCGAGCTGGTCAACGCCGACTCCCGGCAGGTGATCCGGGGCCTCACCGTGGGCACCTGCGCGCCCACCCCCGCCGAGCTGCGCGGGGTGCCCTGCCACCTGCTCGGGGTGCGCGATCCCGGCGAGCCCTTCACCGTGGCCGCATGGCTCCACCTCGCCCGCCGCGCCGTCGCCGAGATCCACGGGCGCCGCGCCGTCCCGGTCGTGGTCGGCGGCACCGGCTTCTTCGTCGGCGCCCTGGTGGACGGCCTCGACCTCGCCGACGTCGAGCCCGACGCCGCCACCCGGGAGCGGCGCTTCGCCCTGGCGGAGCGGCCCGAGGGTCTCGCCGAGCTCGCCGCCGAGCTCGGCCGGCGCGACCCCGATGGGGCGGCCGGGGTGGACCTGCGCAACCCGCGCCGGGTGGTCCGCGCCCTGGAGATCCTCGACGGCCGCGGCAGCCTGGCGCGGCGCGGGCGCAGCGGGGCGCTGCCGGCCACCCAGGTGGCGCTGGCGGTGGCGCCGGAGCTGCACCGCCGCCTCGTCGAGGAGCGCAGCCGCCGTCTGCTCGGCGGCGGCGCCCTGCTCGCCGAGGTCGAGGAGGCGCTGGCCCGCGGTATGGGGCGCGCCGCCCTGGACGCCGCGGGGATCGGCTACCGCGAGGCGCTGGCCGTGCTCGACGGCGTCTGCGGCGTCGACGGCGCGGTCGACCTGCTGGTGCGTCGTACCCTGAGGTACGCGAAGGCGCAGCGCACCTGGTTCCGGCGCGATCCCCGGATCCGCTGGTTCGAGCGCGACGCCGGATCCGTGGACTGGCTCGCCGCCGAGGTCATCGATGCGCTTCACCAAGATGCACGGTCTGGGGAACGACTTCCTGGTGGTCGACGATCGTGAGCCGCACCCTGTGGACTGGGCCGCGCTGGCCCCGCTCGCCTGCGCCCGCCGCACCGGGGTGGGCGCCGACGGCATCCTCCTCATCCAGCGCTCCGAGCTCGCCGACCTGCGCCTTCGGGTGGTGAACGCCGACGGCAGCGAGCCCGAGATGTGCGGCAACGGGGTGCGGTGCGCCGCCCTGCTCGCCGCCGAGAGCGGCGCCGGCGGCGCGGTGGTGCGCTGGGAGACACCGGCGGGCGTGGTGACCACCGAGCTGCTCGGCGAGGGCGCGGTCCGCGTCGACATGGGCCGGCCCCGCCTCCACCCCGCCGCGGTGCCCTTCCTCCACGACGGCGAGCGCGCCCTCGACGTGCCCATCGAGGTCGAGGGCGAGGTGGTGCGGGTGAGCGCGGTGGGGATGGGCAACCCCCACTGCGTGGTGCTCGTCGACGGCGACCTCGACGCCGCTCCGCTGGCCCGGCTGGGCGGCGCGCTGCAGGGCCACCCCCGCTTCCCCGGCGGCGCCAACGTCGAGTTCGTGCAGCCGGTGTCCCGAACGCGGGTGCGCCAGCGCACCCTCGAGCGTGGGGTGGGGGAGACCGACGCCTGCGGCACCGGCGCCTGCGCCACCGCGGTGGCGCTCTCCGCCCTCGGTCTCGCCGACCAGCCCCTCGAGGTGGAGCTGCGCGGCGGCGTGCTCACCATCGCCTGGGAGCCGGGCGGCCCCGTGCTCATGACCGGGCCGGCGGCGACGGTGTTCCGCGGCGAGCTGGCCAGCGGGTGAGCGCCCGGTGAGCGGGACGCCGGTGCGCGCCGCCGCCCGGCTGGCAGGCATCCCGCCGTACTTCTTCGCCGGCATCCGGGAGCGGGTGGCGCAGCTCCGCGCCGAGGGCGTCGACGTCATCGGGCTCGACGTCGGCGATCCTGACCAGCCCACGCCGGCGGCAATCGTCGAGCGGGCGGCGGCCGCGCTGCGCGACCCGGGCAACCACCGCTACCCCACCTACGCGGGGCTCGACGAGCTGCGGGTCGCGATGGCGCACTGGTACCGGCGGCGCTTCGGCGTCGAGCTCGACCCCGACACCCAGGTGCTGCCGCTGCTGGGGAGCAAGGAGGGCATCGCCCACCTCCCCTTCGCGGTGGTCGACCCCGGCGACGTGGTGCTGATCCCCGACCCCGGATACGCGGTCTACGCCAGCGGCGCGATGATGGCCGGGGGCGAGCCCCATGCGCTGCGGCTGCGGCCGGAACGGGGCTTCCTCCCCGACCTCGACGCCGTCCCCGATGCGGTGGCGCGGCGGGCGCGGCTGCTCTGGCTCAACTATCCGAACAACCCCACCGCCGCGGTGGCCCCGTCCGAGTTCCTCGACGCGGCGGTGGCCTTCTGCGCCGAGCGCGGAATCCTCTGCGCCCACGACGCGCCCTACAGCGAGATCACCTTCGAGGGCTACCGGGCCCCCAGCCTGCTGCAGTCGCCCGGGGCGCTCGAGGCCGGCGTCGAGTTCCACTCGCTGAGCAAGACGTACAACATGACCGGCTGGCGGGTGGGCATGGCGGTGGGCAGCGCCGCGGCCATCCGGCTGCTCGCCCAGGTGAAGAGCAACGTCGACAGCGGCATCTTCACGGTGGTGCAGCGAGCCGCGCTGGCGGCGCTGGAGGAGCCCCCCGAGGCGCTGGCCGCGCGCAACGCGCTGATCGCCGGGCGTCAGACCCGGCTCTGCACGGCATTTGCCGCCATGGGCGTCGACATCGCCCCTCCCCGCGCCACCTTCTACCTCTGGGCACCGGTGCCGGGGGACGGCGACAGTCGCGCCTTCGCGGCCGGGCTGCTCGACCGCGCCGCGGTCAGCGTCACCCCGGGAATCGCCTTCGGGCCCGGCGGGGAGGGGTTCTTCCGGGTGTCGCTCACCGCTCCCGAGGAACGGATCGACGAGGCCTGCCGGCGCATCCGCGCGCTCGCCGGCTGAGCCGGACGCCCCTCCGGGGCGGGCCCCCACACACGCTCTGCGTGCGGCGACACCCGCGGCGGGGTCGCCACCCGGATGCTCGACCGGGATAGCTTTTCGGATGACCCGGACCCGCCGCCCGGATGCTCGACCGGGATCGCCTTCGGGACCCGGACTCCCTCCGGGGCGGGCCCCCACACACGCTTCGCGTGCGGCGACAGCCGCGGCGGGTCGCCGCCCGGATGCTCGACCGGGATCGCCTTCGGGACCCGGGCGCCGGTCCTGGAGGGCCCCACACGCTCCGCGTGTGTCCGGGAACAAACGTTTGCATTTCCCCCGCTGCCCGTGCTACATTCCGCGGCGCGCCACCCGAAGAGGACATTTTCATGGTCGAGGGCCTCAATCCGCGGCAGCGGGAAATCCTGGAATTTCTCAGGAATCACGCCCGCAACCACGCATACCCGCCCACCGTCCGGGAGATCGGACTGGCGGTTGGGCTCAGCTCCTCGTCGACGGTGCAGAACCACCTGAATGCGCTGGAGCAGAAGGGTCACATCCGTCGCGACCCCACCAAGTCCCGCACCGTCGAGGTGGTGGGAGAGGAGCCGGTGGCGGCCGTCCCCATGCGCAGCTTCTCGGTCCCCCTGGTCGGCCGCGTGGCCGCCGGTGGTCCGATCCTCGCCGAGGAGAACATCGAGGACCACATCGTCCTCGGACCGGAGATCGCCGGTGGCGACGACGCCTTCGCGCTGCACGTCCGCGGCGACAGCATGATCGAGGCGGGAATCCACGACGGCGACATGGTGGTGGTGCGCCCCCAGCGCGACGCCAACAACGGCCAGATCGTCGTGGCGCGCATCGAGAACG
>JAQBPH010000036.1:0-4769 GCA_028287625.1 Chloroflexota bacterium
CACCTGGCCGTATCGCGCCTCGGGCCGCCGCTTGCTCGCGGCCGGCGGTCGGCGAGGTCGCGGATCGGAGAGTGGGATGCGCGGCGCCGCGAAGACGGCTGACGTCCGCTCGTATCACCGGCGTGAGCGCTCGCCGTGGTGCACCGCGCGCGTGGGCCTCCAGGGTGCGGCCCTGGGCGGAGGGCCCGGGCGGTGGTGATGACGCCGGTCAAGGTGGAGGCGGAGGAGGTCCTCGAGTATGCCGACTACCTGACGTCGACGGCCGCGGAGGAGGCCCGATACGCGACGAGGCGCGGCGACTACTACCTGGGCTCGGAGGTCGCGCCGGCGGAGGGGGTGTGGCACGAGCTCGGGGTTGGCGGCGCGCGGGTGCTGGGGCTGGACGGCCAGCGCGCGACCCGCGAGAGGCTCGTGCCGATCTGGCGCAACCGCCACCCGGTGACCGGAGAGCAGCTGGTGCGGGAGGGGGCCGACGGTACGCACGTCGCCGGCGTGGACATGACCTTCTCGCCGCCCAAGGACTTCTCGATTCTCTGGGCGCTCGCGGACGAAAGGGAGCGGGCACTGCTCGAGCAGCTGTGGGCCCGATCGGTCCGGCAGGCGCTGGAGCACGTACTGCGGGAGATCCCGCTGATCCGGCGGGGGCGGGGCGGGTGCATCCGCGAGACCGCGGCGGCGATCCAGGCGGCGGAGTGGGTGCACCACACGGCACGGGTGACGGAGGAGGCGGCGCGCGACGGTGCCGGTGCCGACCCGCAGGTCCACAGCCACGTGGTGATCAGCAACGTCGCCCGGCGGCACGACGGCCGGCTGGCGGCCATCGCCAGCCATCCGATCATGGCGCACCAGCACGAGATCGGGGCGATCCAGTCGGCGACGCTGGCGGCGCTGCTGCGCGAGCAGGGCTACGAGGTGGTGCCGCGGGGCGACGCGTGGGCGATCGCCGGCATCTCGGACAGGACGCGGGACTGGTTCAGCAAGCGCGAGGCGGAGGTGCTCCGGTACGAGCACGAGGACGCGCTCCGGCGAGGCCGGCCGCTGACCAAGGCGGAGCGGCGTGCGGCGGTGAAGGCGTCCCGCGGGAAGAAGGACGTCAACCCCGAGGGTGACTTCGTCCGCTGGCTGGAGGAGGAGATCGCGCTGGTGATGTCCGCCAGGGACGCCGCGGAGCGCGGGCGCCGGGTCGAGGAGATCGTCCGCGAGGCCCGCCGGAGGCGAGACGCCGCGGCTGCGTCGGGGCTCGACGTGGTCGGGCTCACGCTCGGGCCTGCGCGGCCGAAGGACGCGGCCGGCCTGGCGGCGGCGATCGTCAAGGACCTGACGGCGCCGCAGCCGACCGCCATCGGCACGCTCGGGCCGGACAGGCTGACGGCGGACAGCGCGGTGTTCGACGAGCTGGAGCTGCGCAAGGGGATCGCCCGGGGGATGCAGGCCGTCCAGGCGACGGCGCTCGACTTCGGAGCGATCCGTGACGCCGTGCACCGGGCGCGGGAGCTCACGCGCATCGACCCACGGACGCGTGACCCGCTGCAGGCACACTGGACGACGACGCGGCACCTGGAGACGGAGCGCCGGGTGCTGGGTGAGCTGGAGGCGCGGGCGCGCAGCGGCGGCCACGGGATCGGGTCGGGCCACGTCGAGGCCGCGATCGCCGGCTCGCGATATGTGCTGAGCACAGAGCAGCGAGCGGCGACACGAGCCTGCTGCGACGCGCACGGGCTGCGGCTGGTGGCCGCCGAGGCGGGCACCGGCAAGGGGAAGGGCGTCGGGCGTGCCGTCGCCGACGCCTACCGGTCCGCCGGCTACCGAATCGTCGCGGTGTCGACCGCGGGGCAGACGGCGGACGAGTTCGGGCGCGACGTCGCCGCCGCCGAGACGAGGACGATCGACAGCCTGGCGCGGCGCGGGGAGCCGCTGCCGCATGACACCCTGGTGCTCGTCGACGAGGGCGGCCAGGTCGACACCGTGGGGCGGTGGACGGGGCTCCTCGACGTCCTCGGCGAGGCCAAGTGCGTCGTGCTCGGCGACGAGCGGCAGCTCAGCGCGGTGACGCCGGGCGGCATCTTCGCCACCGCGCAGAGGACCGTCCCGACGTCGCGGCTGACCGAGGTCCACCGCCATCCCGACCCGGAGGTGGTCGCCATCTGGCGGCTGATCCGCAACGGGCAGGGCGAGCGGGCGGCGCGGGAGCTGTACGAGCGCGGGATGCTGGCGCTCGAGCCCGACCGGCCGGCGGTGATCGACCGGCTGGTGCGCCGGTGGGAGGCGCAGCACCTCGACGGCGACCTGCTGGACGTGGCGCTCCTCACGGACACCACCAACCGCGAGGTGGACCTGCTCAACCGGCGCATCCAGGCACGCCGCGAGGAGCTCGGGGAGCTGCTCGGCACCCCCGTCCCGGTGCGCTGGCAGGACCCGCAGGTCCGGTCGTACGTCCGCGAGGAGGCGCTGCGCACCGGCGACGCGGTGAAGACGGTCCGGTCCGTGTGGCTGGGCGGGGCGCGTGAGCTGGTCCGCAATGGCGAGGTCGGGCGGGTGACGGCGACCCGGGTGGACGGCTCGGCGGCGGAGGTGCGGTTCGGGGACCGGGTGCTGTGGTTCGGGCCGCGGGAGCGGGACGCGCTGCGCCTGGCGTACGCAACCCACCAGCAGTCGGGCCAGGGCATGACCGTCGACGCGGTCGGCGGCCTGCTCGGAGGGCTTCGGACGACGCGGCTGGAGGGCGCCTACGTGCAGGCGAGCCGGAGCCGCCGGGACGCGCTGCTGGTGGCGGACCTGGACACCCTGCAGGTGCCGGAGGAGGTCGTCGCCGTCCCGGCGGGCGAGGTGTGGGCCGAGCAGCGCGAGCGTCTCAGCTGGGAGCAGCGGGTGGCGCTGGGCCTGAAGGCGCTCGGCGAGCTGCTGTCGACGTCGGATGCGAAGGAGACGGCGATCGACGCCCTGGCGCGTGAGGAGGCGCGTGAGCGGGCGGCGCGGGAGCTGGAGGAGAGGGAGGGCCGTGCGCAGCCGGACCTCTCGTCGGTCGCGCCGCCGACGCACACGCCGGCGACGCCGAAGCAGCTGGCGTACGCGGCTGCGGTCGGTGCCGAGGTGCCGGACTTCGCGACGTGGGTGGAGGCGTCGGTTGCCATCGACGCGGCCACGGCGGCGGAGCCAGGGTCGTGGGTCCGGCAGCTCCTCGCCGAGCGGGGGGTGGTCGGCGGCCTGGTCGACGACGCCGTCGACCTGGCCGCGCAGCGGACAGGTGTCCCGCCGCCCTCCGTGGCGACGACGGCGCGCTCCCAGCACACGGCGACGGCCAACGGCGTCGCGCAGGCGCCCGTGGTCAGCGGCACGGAGCCGTGGCACGGCGTGCCCGGGATCGACGAGCGGCGCGAGCTGGCAGGCGTGCCGCGGGAGGCCGTGACGGACGGCGCGGAGCTTCGGGTGGGGGAGCCGCGGATGGCCCGGCCCGCCGGGATGGGGCGCGAGGCGACGGATGGCGACGGGCGCGTCCGCGAGGAGGGGCGCTGGACCTCATACGACACGCTGTCCCCGGCCGATCGGGTGGCGACGGACGCGAGGGCGGAGGACCTCCGTGCGCGGCTGCGCACCGTCGCTGGCGGCTACCTGTGGAAGCGATATCAGGATGAGCTGGACGACCCGGGGCTGGCGTTCCTGCCGCGGCTGCTGCGCAACCCTCTGGGGATGGACGCCGACGCGGTCGCGCGCGAGATCGGCGACCGTCTCGAGCAGGTCGAGCGGCTGGAGAAGATCTGGGACGGGATCCGCGCCGCGCTCGACGAGGGGTCGGTCCGCCTCGGCGACGGCGGCCACGCCGGCGAGGAGGTGACGCTGTGGAGCAGCCTCCTGTGCGCGGCGCTGCCGCTGGCAGAGGACCCGGGGCTGCGACCGGCGCTGGCGGGGATGATCGTCGACCTCGCGTGCGAGGTGGGGCCGCCGGTGGTGGAGGGGTGGATCGAGCGCCGGCACCCGGCCGTGGCGGCGTGGGCGGGACGCCTGCGGGAGACGGGCATCGGCGCCGGGGTGCTGGAGGAGTGCGCGGCCCGCGACGCACGGGTGCGCGACCTGGACCGCCGGTGGCGTGGCGCGCTCGAGGGCGCGTGGGGCGACGGTCATGAGGCCGTGTGGGAGGCGCTGATCGCCGAGGTGGCGCCGCACCGCGACGACCCGGTACTGGGACCGGCGGCGGCCGGGCTGGTGGCCGAGATGGCGCGAGCGGCCGGCGGCCCAGTGGTGGGCGACGGGTTCGAGCGGCTGGCGCCGGCCGAGGTGGCCTGGGCGAAGGGCCTCGCGGGGGCGGCGGGCCAGGAGGACGGGATGGGCGTGATCGGCACGGCGCGCGAGCGCCTGGAGATGGACCGGCAGGGACGGCGGGAGGGGTGGTCGCTGGCGGCGCGCCTCGCGGCGCAGCTCGGGCTGACGGGGTCGGCCCCGCAGGTGCTGTCGACGACGCCGCAGTCGCCTGCCCGTCATCCGTCACCGCGGCGTGCGCACTCCGACGTGCTGGCGGTCGCGGCGGCGAGCCGGCGGCGTGCGGTGGACGAGGCGATCGCCCGGCAGCCGAGGGGCGAGCCACCGGAGCGGCTGAACGACGCCGGGGCGCTGAAAGAGGAGTGGCGGTCGCGGTATGGCGTGCTCGAGACCCGTTTCCTCGCCGATCACCGGATGACGCTCGACGAGTACAGGGAGCGGCACGGGGCGCTGCCGCCGGAGACGCGGCGCGAGCTCGAGGAACTCGGCCCGTGGCCCCCGTCCCCGGAGGAGGA
>JAQBPH010000064.1:0-4753 GCA_028287625.1 Chloroflexota bacterium
GGAGACGTTGTTGAGGCGGACGTCGACGAGCCGGCGGATCCCCGCCTCGCTCATGAGGCCGAAGAACCTACTGGCCGACTTCTGCGTGAAACCGATCGTGTGGATCTCCACGCGTCAACTCCCTGGGGGAAGAGCCCGATCTGGGTCGTGTCGAGGGCGCGGAGCCGGGTCACATCCTCCGGCTCGAGCCGAGCGTCGCCCCGGATGTGGGTGATCTGGACGTCGGTGCTCTGTAGCAACAGTGCCCGACACACGAGGAGCCGGCGGTGGCAGGAGCGGGGGTCCTCCTCGCTGCACATGATCGCCACCCGGTAGCGACGGCAGCCGCGCACCAGTCGGGCGAGACCGTCGCTGAACTGCCGAGAGCGCGCCCACCTGCCGTACAGCACGTGGCCGTCAGGGTCGTAGTACTCGTCCTCCGCAGGCCTTCCACCGAGTTCCTCGCCCAGGAACACGGAGCGGATCGAGACCTTCGCCAGGGCGGCGCGCAGGGGCGAGGCGGCGAAGTGGGGGAGGAAGGTCGCGTCGGGGTGGGAGCGCACGTCGGCGAGCACCTCGACGCAACTGCCGGTGAGCAGCTGGAGGAAGTGCTCGAGGGTGTGGTTCGAGTGGCCGACGGTGAGCAGCCGCAGAGGCGCCACAATGGCCTCCGGTGGTGTAGCTCGAAGCGGAGGACGGCCGTCCATCATGCCAGCCCGCCGGCCACGAAGTAGCGGGACATGGCGGACGCGGCCACGGCTTCATCGTACCGTACATTCGTTCGTGCTGGAGGAGGCGCGACCCCGTCAGCCGAGCGCCGAGCGCTTCTCCGCCGCCGCGCCGGCGTCTGCCCTCAGCGCTGCCCGGGCCTGGCAGTAGCTGACGCAGACGTCGACATAGGCGGCGTGGCTCCAGGTCAGCGGCGCGACCGACAGCGGCGTGCCGGTGAAGGGGTTGACCTGCTCGGGCAGGAGGCCGGCGGCTGACGCGTGGCGCTCCACCCACTCCAGCAGCGGCAGCACCGTCTCCTCGAGCTCGGCGACGGTGACCGCGGTGCGCACCAGCCAGTCGGCGAGCCAGAGGGTGCAGATCACCCAGGGGTTGCCGGGGACCTCGTCCGAGAGCTCGACGCAGTGGTAGTAGTCGCGCTGGTAGCGGGCGAGCCCGCCGTCGCCCGCGCGCAGCCAGAGCCGCTCGCGGACGGCCTGCATGGTGGCCACCACCCGCGGGTCGCCGGCCGAGTACATCCCGAAGGCGAACAGCCCCCAGAGGCTGGCGTCGAGGGTGAGGTCGCGGTCGTAGCCCGAGCGGTCGGGGCGCGGGGCGAGCTGGCGCGCGAAGCGGCCGGCGGTGCTGTCCCAGAGGTGCTCGTCGGCGCCCCGGCGCACCTCCGCGGCAGCGCCCGCGTAGAGGGTGCCCTTGGTGTCGTCGCCGAACTCGGCGGCCATCCGCGCGGCCGCGTCGAGCGCCCCCCACACCGCCGCCACGGTGAAGGCGTGGACGCCGCGGCGCTCCTCCCAGAGGTCCCAGCCGGGCAGCGGCAGCCCGGTACGCCAGTCGCGGAACGACGCCATGAAGTCGGCGGCGGGCTCGACCACGCGGCGGTACATCTCCCGGAGCAGCTCGCGGTCGCCGGCCCGGCGGTGGTGCTCGCCCAGGGCCCAGACCACCAGCGCGGTCTCGTCCTCCTGGATCGGCAGCTGGGCCTCGCCGTCGCTGTACCAGGGGTGCCAGGAGGAGCCCAGGGAGCCGTCGGGAAGGTACTTGTGGAGCAGGTACCCGCGGGCCCCCTCGAGCCGGTCGGCGCAGAAGCCGAGGAGGGCCCTCAGCGGCTCGGGGTAGCCGGCGCCGGCGAGCGCGGCGGCGGTGAGCGCGGCGTCGCGGGTCCACACGTAGCAGTAGGTGTCGCGGGCGTGCTCCAGGATGTCGCGGTCGGTGGAGGCGATCACCCCGCCGCCGCGGTCGCAGAGGGTGCGGGCGGTGAGCAGGCTGCGGATGAAGAGCCGGCGCAGCCGCACCGGCAGCTCCGCGGCGGCGGGTGCGGCCGTGGCCGCCCAGCTGCGCCAGTAGCGGCGGGTGCGCTCCAGCAGCCGCTCCGGGCCGGTCTGCCGGACCATCGCGTCGAGGGCGACCACCGACCGCTGGTCGGTGCCCGCGCAGAGCCAGGCGTGGAGCGTCGTGGAGCGCCCCGCGGGCAGGCTGAGGGTGAAGCCGGCGCAGGAGTCGACCGCCCCCTGCTCGATCGGCTGGCCGCCGAGCTCACCGTCCTCGGCGTCCGCCCAGGTGCCGGCGAAGCCGTGGAAGCCGGCGCGCCCGCAGGTGAACATGTGCACCCCGCTGCGCCCCTCGGCGCGGCCGTCGACGAGGAACCAGCGGTTGCCGCGGTACTGGATGATGCAGTGCAGCTCGGGGTCGTAGTACACGGTGTCTCCCCCGTCGCCGCCGCCGATGCTGAGGTCGTGGTGGAGGAAGACGCGGACCTCGCGGGCGCGACCGGCCAGGTCGCCGATCTCGATCTGCCGGACCAGGACGTCGCTCTCCAGGTCGACGGCGTCGCGGATGCGCACCTCGATGCCGAGCCCGCCGTGGTGACCGGTGGTGTCACCCACCAGGGTCTCGTCCTCGTAGCCGCTGCGGCGCTCGAAGGCGTCGAACCAGGCGAAGGTGCCGTCCACCCAGAATCCCAGGAAGCTGGGCATGCCGGCATGCGACTCGTGGCCCACCCATGGGTAGTAGAGGTCGCAGAGCCGGCAGCCCTCGTCGAGGTTGACCTGCAGGCTGCCGTTGCCGAGGACGAGGGCGCGTGGCAAGGCGTTCTCCTGTGGGCGCAGACGCGGTCCTGCGGAGGGGGAGCGCCCCGGGCCGCCACCGCCTTCGCCGGTGGGCGACCCTCCGCTGGGCGCGCAGTATAGGAGGCGGAGCTCTGCGACCCTGCCGTTGCACAAGCGTCGGCGCGACCGTGCGCCCTGGGCCGTAGCCTGACGCCGGTGCTGCAGGGGAGATCACGCGTGCTGACTGCGTTTCGACCGCCCGAGGACGGGTCGCCTGCGACCACGCTCCGGACCATGCCGCTCGAGCTGCGCTCGGCGGTCGAGCACGACCGTCGCGCCGCGGTGGAGCGGGTCATCGAGCTCGGCCGCTGGCTGGTGCTCATCCTCACCGCCGCCAGCGCCAACTTCCCGTCGCCGTCGCGGGGCGCCGGCGCCGTCAACCTCATCCTCGGCGCCTGGGCGCTCTTCAACCTCGCCCTCACCGTGAGCCTGGTCGCCCGCCACCTGCCCGGGCGGCGCACCCAGTACGCCATGACCGCGGTGGACATGACCGTGGCCACCGCGCTGGTCTACCTCGACGGCGGGGTGAGCTCGACCTTCGGGCTGACCTTCTACGCCGTCGTGATCGCCGGCAGCCTCCGGTTCGGGCTGTGGGGCTCGCTGCTCTGCGCCGCCGTGGTCAGCAGCCTCTACCTCGGCGCCGGCGCCGCCGCCGCCGGGGCGGTCACCACCGCCACCGTCGACCTCTTCCTCTCCCACCTGCTGCTCTTCCTGCTCATCGCCGTCACCAGCACCATGGTGAGCAGCGAGCTGGTCAGCGCCCGGGCGCAGCAGATGGCCCACACCCTGAAGCTCGAGCATGCCGCGCTGCTCGAGCTGCGCGAGGTCGACCGGGTCAAGACCGAGTTCATCATGCTCGCCTCGCACGAGCTGCGGACCCCGCTCGCCAAGGTGAAGGGATGGCTGGCGCTCATGCAGGACGCCGGCGACCGGCTGCCCGCGGAGGCGCATCGCGAGGGCATCGAGGTGCTGCGCAGCGAGACCGAGCACCTGGCGCGGCTCACCGACAACCTGCTCTGCATCGCCCAGCTCGAGGCCGGCGAGATCCGCCTGAAGACCACGCCGGTGCGGCTCGACGAGGTCTTCGCCCAGGTCGCAACCCTCTTCGGCGACCCCCGCGAACGGGGACGGCTCACCTGTGTCCCCGACTCCGCGGGCCGCGACGTGCTCGCCGACCGCGACCGCCTCGTGCTGGTTCTGGCCTGCCTCGTCGACAACGCGCTGAAGTTCTCGCCGGAGGGCGCGGCGGTGCGGCTCGAGGCCGATCGCGACGGGACGTTGATGCGGATCGAGTGCCGCGACCAGGGACGGAGCATCCCCACCGACCAGGCGGAGCGGATCTTCGCCTCCTTCTACCAGGTGGAGGCGCCGCTCCAGCGCCAGCGCGGCGGCTGCGGGGTCGGCCTCTACCTCACCCGCCAGCTGGTCGAGCGCATGGGCGGCCGGGTCTGGCTGGTCCAGGACGCGGCCGGCCGCGGCAACACCTTCGCTCTCACCCTCCCCCTGGACCCCACCACCTGAGACGCGGCTAGGCTCTCTCCCCATGCCGGGATGGGACGTGGCCGTGGTGGGTGCGGGCATCGCCGGCGCCGCGGTGGCCTGGGGATGCGCCCGGCGCGGCGCCCGGGTGGTGGTGGTGGAGCGTGCCCCCCAGCCCGGCGCGGGCGCCTCGGGCGCGGCGGCGGGAATGCTCGCCCCCTGCAGCGAGGCCCCGCTGGCCGGCCCCTTCCTCGACCTCTGCCGCCACAGCCTGGCGCTCTGGCCGGGCCTGGCCGCCACCCTGCTCGAGGAGGGCGGCATCGACTGCCAGCTCGACACCGGCGGCCTGCTCCGGGTCGCCCTCGACGAGACCGAGGCGCCGGCGCTGCGCGAGCGCGCCGCCGCCCAGCGCGCCGCCGGGGTGGCGGTGGTGTGGCTCGACGCCGCCGCCACCGCCGCCGCCG
>JAQBPH010000078.1:0-3307 GCA_028287625.1 Chloroflexota bacterium
TGCCGGCGTGGAGGGGGGCAGCGCCGGCATCGGGCGCGCCAGCGCACGATGTCTTGCGCTAAACGGGGGGAGGCGTAGCCTCCCCCCGGTGAAAACACGGTGAGCCGAAGCCGCCCCGTGATCCACCCCCAAGCCGAGCTAGGCCGGTGTCAGAGAACCGCCCACCGGCCGGTAGTCGAACCGGTACCCGACACCGGGCACGGCGTGGACGTACGTGGGATGCTCGTTGTTCGGCTCGATCTTGCGCCGCAGCCGGTACACGTGCGCGTCGACGCTGCGGGCGTCGAGCTCGGCGCCCTGTCCCCACACCTGCTGGATCATGTCGACGCGGGAGACGACGCGGCCGGGGCGGGTGGCGAGCAGGGCGAGGAGGTTGAACTCGGTGGGCGTCAGGCCCACCGCCTCGCCGTCGCGCAGCACCTCGTGACGTCCGAAGTCGATGACCAGTCCGGGGAACTTGAGCCGGCCGGGACGCACCTGGGCGGCACTGCGACGCTGGCGGCGCAGCTGGGCGCCGATGCGGGCCGCGAGCTCGCGCAGCTCGAAGGGCTTGGTGACATAGTCGTCGGCGCCGATCTCGAGACCGACCACCACGTCGACCACGTCGTGGTTTGCGGAGACCATGAGGATTGGCACCTCGATCCCCGCCGCGCGGATGCGACGGCAGACGTCGAGCCCGGTCAGGCGGGGGAGGTTGAGGTCCAGGACGATGAGGTCGGCGTCCGACTGCTCGGCGAGACGCAGTCCCTCGAAGCCGTCCGTGGCAACCTGGACGGTGAAGCCGTGCTCGCGACCGAGCATGGTCAGCATCGTGCCCATGGTGGGATCGTCGTCGATGACCAGAATCGTGGTCTCGCCGACGGGAGCCTGGTCGGTCGGGTCGTGGCTGTTGAGGAGGTCCAGGGTGGGAGTGGAGGTGAGGCGGTCCATCGAGGCAAAGTGTGCAAATTGTGCTATCGCAACGCACCACAGGGCCCGGCCACAGGCCGGTTACAGGACGACGCACGAACCGAGACGCTGAATTCGGGGGAGTCCGAGGGGTGAGAGGCCGGCCGGGTTGACTCCCCCTACCATGGGCGCGTCAGTGCCCAGAGGAGACAGAGATGCGCCGCCAGCGGGTCCTCATCACCGGGATCAGTCGCTTCTGGGGCTACGAGCTCGCCCAGCGCCTCGAGGCCGACCCGATGGTCGAGCAGATCGTCGGCATCGACGTCCGGGAGCCCGCGCACGACCTCGCCCGCACCGACTTCATCCGCGCCGACCTCCGCCACAGCCTGGTGGGCAAGCTGGTGCGCGCCCTCGGCATCGACACGGTGGTGCACACCAACCTCATCGTCGACCCGCGCCGCACCAGCGCCCGGGTGGCGCACGAGACCAACGTGATCGGCAGCATGAACCTGCTGGCGGCGTGCAGCGGCGCCGAGAGCCCGGTGCGCAAGCTGCTGGTGAAGTCGAGCACGGCGATCTACGGGAGCGAGCCCGACGACCCCTCGGTCTGGACCGAGGACATGACCCGGCGCACCCCGCCCCAGGATGCCTTCAGCCGCGACATCGTCGAGGTGGAGTCCTACGTCCGCGACTTCGCGCTCCGCCAGCCGGGGGCGACGGTGACCGTGCTGCGCTTCACCAACGTGCTCGGACCTCTGCTGCAGACGCCCTTCCAGGCCTACTTCGGGCTCCCCGCCGTGCCCACCGTGCTCGGTTTCGACCCCCGGCTGCAGTTCCTCCACGAGGAGGACGCGGTCGACGCCCTCTACCGGGCGACGGTCGAGAACCACCCCGGCGCGTACAACGTCTCCGGGCCGGGTGTGGTGATCCTCAGCCAGGCGGCGAGGATCCTCGGCCGCCGCTGCCTCCCCGTCATCCCTCCGGTGGGCGGGAACCTCGCGGCGCTGGCGCTGAAGCGGTTGGGTCTGCTCGACTGGCCGCCCCACCTGGTACGCCTCATCCAGTACGGACGGGTCGTCGACGTCGCGCGGCTGCGCGGGCGCTTCGGCTGGGAGCCGCGCCGGAGCAGCTGCGAGGTGCTCCACGACTACGCGCGCGGCCTCCGCGTCGACGGGGCGGCCGCGGTGGTGAGCGACGGCGAGTTCGAGGTGCCGGGGCGGGGCCGGCCGCGGCTGCTCGAGGGTGTGCGCCGGGTCTGACCCGGGGGCGCGGGGCCTCCCCCGTGACGAAACGGTGGCGACCGGTTGTCGTCGCGTGACAGCGGTGTACCGTGGTCGCGATGGCGACGGAAGGGAAGCGGTGGCCGGGCATGCGTGAGCAGCTCGCCGCGGACTACGAGGAGATCGGCGAGCTCGCCCGCGCGATGGCAGCGGAGCCCTCCCCGTGGCGGCGGAGACGCGCGCGGCTGCGCGGGCTGCTGCTCGCGGTGGTCACCCCGCTGCTGGTCGCCGCCTGGTGGCTGGACCGGCGCCTGCTGCCCCACCCCCGGCTGGGCCGCCCGCAGCCACGCCACCTGCTCTCGCTCGGCGGGGTGGCGCTCATCGCCACCGGGGTCGGCATCGTGGTCGTGCCGCTGCTCGGGGTGCACAACCGGGGCAAGGCGGACGACACCGCCCTGGCGCAGTGGAACAAGGGCGGCTCGCAGGCGCTGGTGGGCGGCCTCCCCGACACCGCCGACGCCGCCGCGGCGACCACCTGCGGCAACTCCAGCCCGGCGGAGTCGTATGCCCTGGTCAGCTTCCCGAGCCTGAAGCAGTACGGCTACTCCGGGGTCGCCGGCGACGGCGGCTGGGACCTGCTGCTGCAGCGTTCGATGGTCCACTACCACGGCTCCGCGGCCCCCGGCGAGATGGGCAACGACATCATCGCCTTCCACCGCGAGCCCCACTACCAGAACATCGACCAGCTCCACGTCGGCGACCCCATCCTGGTCCAGGACCGCAACTGCCGCACCTGGCACTACCAGGTGACCTCGACGGAGGTGCTCGCGCCCGACGGGGTCACCCAGCTGGGGCCCACCGGCGACGCCGAGCTCACCCTGGTGACCTGCACACCGTGGTTCCAGGACTACGACCGGATCGTCTGGCGGGCGGTGCTCACCGACAAGCCCACCACCACCCCGGCGACCCCCGCGCCCACCGCCGCCTCGGTGCCCTTCCCGGTGGTCACCCCAACGCCGACGCCGGCGCCCACCCCGACCCCCAAGCCCACGCCGACGCCGACCCCCAAGCCCAGGCCCACGCCGTCGCCGTCGCCGAAGCCGGCCCCGCAGGGACCGCCCACGCCGGCACCCACGGCGGTGCCGACCGTGCCGGCGACCCCGCCGCCCTCGCCCACGCCCGACCCGACTCCGACGCCC
>JAQBPH010000096.1:0-16029 GCA_028287625.1 Chloroflexota bacterium
GAGTGGAAGGTGCCGCCGTGGAGCAACGCGATCGAGCGTGACCGCGCCCGGACCTACTTCCAGGCGTACTCGGCGGCGGTGGCCCTGTACTTCGTCGAGCAGGCGCTCGGCGAGCTGCGCGCGGGACGCACCGACACCTGGTCGCCGTTCAAGGTGCCGGACGAGGCGATCGCGTGCGGCTTCCACGAGGCGGTCCGCGGTGTGCTCTCGCACCACGTGGTCATCCGTGGCGGCAAGATCGCCAACTACCACCCGTACCCGCCGACGCCGTGGAACGCGACGCCGCGCGACAGCTACGGGACCCCGGGACCGTACGAGGATGCGTGCCAGGGCACGCCGATCTTCGAGGAGAACGGCCCCGACCAGTTCAAGGGCATCGACATCATGCGCGCCGTGCGCAGCTTCGATCCCTGCCTGCCCTGCGGCGTGCACCAGTACCTCGGCAACGGGAGGGTCCTCTCCCAGCGTCATTCTCCAACCTTCGGCATCCAGGCCCTGTAGCCCACGGGAGCACACGCGCCATCGCTCTCTGACGGACGCCGTCGGTGATCGTGGAGGCGACGGGTAGGAGTTGGCCCTGCCCGCCGCCTCCCTGGCGCCGCTACGACGATGCGGGCGGCCACCGCTCGAGGAGACCGAGCTGCATGCCCCGCGTCACCGCCTCCACCTTGGAGTGCACCCCCATCTTCATCATCAGGTTGCGCACGTGGCAGCGCACCGTGCCGTAGCGGATGCCGAGCTCGGCGGCGATGTGGCGGTTGTCCGCACCACCGGCGATCAGCACCAGGGTCTCGATCTCCCGCCGTGTCAGCCGGTCCTCGAGCTGGGCCGTGGTCCGGCGCAGGGCGAGCAGATCGGCGAGGTCGCCGGCCGAGATCAGCGTCTCCCCGCCCGCCACCCTTCTCACGGCGCCGGCCACATCCGCCGCCGCCCGGGACTTGGTGAGATAACCGGAGGCTCCGGCCTCGAAGGCGGCGAGTCGCACCATGTCGTCCTCGAGGCGGCTGAGGAACAGGACGGCAACTCCGGGGTGCCGGTGCCGGATCCTCGCGGTCGCATCGGCTCCGGTGCCGTCCGGCAGGCGCTGGTCCATGAGGACCACGTCGGGAGCGAGCCGGTCCACCCCGCGGACGGCGTCCGACACGGTGGCCGCCCGCCCGACCACGTGGAGGTCGGCCTCGTCGTTGAGGAGGGCCTCCAGACCCTCCGCCAGCAGCCGGTCGTCCTCGACGATCAGGACCCTCACCGGTGGCACGTACCGCACCTCAGCCCGCGTCGACCGGGACCCAGAACTCGACGGTGGTACCGGCTCCGACCTCGCTCTCGAGCCGGAACCAGCCACCGGCGAGATCGGTCCGCTCCCGCGCCAGCGCCAGGCCGAGATGGCCCGGCGACGCCTGGGCGGCGTCCACCGGGAAGCCGCACCCGTCGTCCTGGATCCGGACGAGGAGGCCGCCGTCCCGCCGGTCGAGGACGACGAGGAGGTGGCTCGCCCCCGAGTGCGTTGCGGCGTTGGCCATCCCCTCCTGCAGGACCCGGAAGACCGTCCGGGCGGTACTGGGGGGAACGTCCTCGTCCGGCGCCGCGCGGAGCTCGCCGCGGATGCCGGCCTCGCGCTCCAGCATCTGCAGCCGGGTACGGATCGCCGAGCTCAGTCCTCCTGGGAGGTCCAGGGCCGGTGGCCTGAGGTCGAAGAGCAGGAGGCGGAGCGCATCGTCCGTCTGCGCCACCGTCGCCGACACGTCATCGAGGAGCAGGCGCTCCGGCCCCTGCGGGATCCTCGCTCGCAGGCGCTGAAGCCGCAGCTCCACCGCGGTCAGCTTCTGCATGACGTCGTCGTGGATGTCGCCGGCGATGGATCGCCGCTCCGCCTCCGTGGCGGCCAGGAGCCGGCGGTCCAGACGTGGACCCGAACCCTCCGTGTCCCGCTGGCGCCGGCGCAGCCTCTGGTTGTCGATGGCGACCGCCACGTGGTCGGCGAAGGCGGTCAGCACGTGCTCGTCGCCGGCTGTGTACCGAGAGCGCTTGTTGGCCACCGCCAGCACCCCGATCAGGAGGCCGTCGAGTCGGAGGGGGACGCCGAGAAAGGTCCGCAGCGGAGGGCGGATGGCGGCTTGGGTGCCGTCCGGGTCCGCGCCGGCGTCGTCCGAGGTCTTGGAACGGCCGCGCTGCACGACGGCGCCGATGAGGTTGCCGCGGACGGGGATGACCCATGGGCCGGCCCATGCGCCGCCGCCGCTCACCGAGGCTGAGGCCCGCCGCGCGGAGACCAGCTCCAGGCGGTCGCCGTCACACGCGAGGAGGCCGATGAGGCCCAGGCTCGAGTGCGTGACCTCGAGGCTGTGAGCGACGACACGGTCGAGCAGCGGCTCGTCCTCGACGAGCCCCGCGTCCCTCATCGGGATGCCGCGGAGGGGACCGGCCCTCTCGCGAAGTGCGTCTGGCGCGCCGCCCGCCATTCCAGTTACTCCCCGGGAGACGAGTATAGGGCCGCGTCCCGGCCGGCGTCCTCACCGATCTCCGACCGCGGTCAGGAACCGTCAACCCGTTTGACGTCGTCCCACCGTTCACGGCCAGAGCAGGCTTCCGTGCTCCAGCGCCACCATCGTCAGGTGCCTCGGATCGACGAGCGGCACCGCGTACCTCGCCGCCACCTCCTCCGGATCGACCGGCTCCGCCAGCAGGCTGCGGCACGCCTGGGGGGCCGGGAAGTGGGTGTGGGCGCAGAGCGGCGTCGATGGTCTGGCCAGGGCGATGATCTCCGCCACCTCGGCGCGGACACCCTCGTCCTTGTGGCGACGAACCAGGCCGCTGAGCCGGACGGCGCCCATCATGGTGCCCGCCCCACCGAGCCGCTCGAGCCAGGGGCTGTCGATGCGGTGCACGGCGTAGATGCCGCACGCGCACCGCCTGCCGGGGGCTCGATGGTCGGGAACCGCGTCCCCTCGCTCGGTGAGGTGGCGGGCGACGAGCAGGCGGCCGGACCACACGCACGGCCGCACGCACGACGCCAGCACCGGGCGCCGTTCATCGTCGAGGATGACGACCCACTCCCGGAAGCCGATGACGTAGGTGCTCTGCCGTTGGGGACCTACGCCGGCACCGGCTCCGGCTCGCGCGCCGGCTCGGCCGGTGGCTCTGCCGGGGTCACCAGCTCCCGCTCCGGCTCCGGGACCACCTCCACCTCCAGATCCTCCTTCTTTTCGAACGTCACGGCCGCCTCCTTTACCGAACGCCGTCTCCCACAATGCGCGAAGACGTCCCAACACCCGCTGTACGTTGATCACGCTGACCACAGCACACCCCAATCGCGCGCCACCGCATTAACCCCTAGTGCCAAGACGTCGACACTACCAGCCCGTCGGCCGCCGTGCGAGTCCCGTGCGGCGTGGGCGGCGGGTCGGGCGGACGTTCGGACAGCGTTCGCCGGCGCCCGGGAAGCCCCTAGGCGACGTTGGAGACAGCAGTGGCCGGATCGTTCACCCGGGCGGGGTCGTGCACGAAGCGCGATCCTCGCATCAGCGAGGTCAGCGCACCCACCAGGGACATGGCGATGGCCAGGCCGAAGACGATCACCAGACCGTTGTGGAACGGGGCGCTGATCAGGTGCGGGAAGAACTCGGGGCCGGTGAGGGTGGCGGCATTCGACGCCGGGAGGGTGCCGAGCACCTGGGGGCCGAGCAGGCTGGCCACCGGGTTGAAGCCGAGGAAGGCGGCGAAGAGGCTGCCCACCGGGGGCAGGCTGGCGACATGGGTGGCGGTGATGTCGGGGACGTGCTGGGCGACCAGGCCGCCGTGCATCGCGGCGGGGAGCGAGCCGGCCAGTCCGGCGACCATCAGCGAGAAGAAGACGCCGATGGAGAGGGTCATCCCCGCGTTCTGGAAGGTGGCGACGATCCCCGAGGCGCTGCCCCGGTGGCCGGCCGGCACCGCGTTCATGATCGCGGTGGTGTTCGGCGCGGCGAAGAGCCCCGAGCCGATGCCGTTGAGAGCCAGCAGCAGCGCGAAGACCCGGTAGTCGAAGTTCACCGGGAGCAGCAGCAGCCCGGCGAACGAGACCGCGGTGAGCAGCAGGCCGCCGCTGGCGAAGGCGCGCGCCCCCAGCCGGTCGGAGAGGTGGCCGGAGAGCGGGCCGGCGACGAGGAAGCCGAGGGTGAGCGGCAGCAGGTAGATGCCCGCCCACAGCGGGGTGACGACGAAGTCGTAACCGTGCAGCGGAAGCCAGATCCCCTGCAGCCAGATGATCAGCATGAACTGGAGGCCGCCGCGCGCGATCGAGGCCAGCAGCACGGCGGCGTTGCCGGCGGCGAAGGCGCGGACGCGGAAGAGGCGCAGGTCGACCATCGGCTCGCGGTGGCGCAGCTCGATGACGCCGAAGGAGGCGAGCAGCGCGACGCCGGCGACCAGGCCGCCGATCACCAGCGGGTTGCCCCATCCCTCGGCGGAGCCGCCGTAGGGCTGGATGCCATAGGTGATGGCGCCGAGCAGCGCGGTGAGGCCGATCGCGAAGGTGAGGTTACCCGCCCAGTCGAGGCGGCCCCGCACCCGCTGGCCGAGCTCGTGCAGCGAGTGGTACGCCCACACCGTGCCGGCCACGCCGACGGGTACGGAGATGAAGAAGACGGCGCGCCAGCTCCACTCCGAGAGCAGGCCGCCGCCGACCAGGCCGATGAACGAGCCCGCCAGCGCAGCCACCTGGTTGATGCCGAGGGCGAGGCCGCGCTGGGTGCTGGGAAAGGCGTCGGTGACGATCGCCGTCGAGTTGGCCATGAGCATCGCCCCGCCCACCCCCTGCACCACCCGCCAGACGATGAGCCACAGGGCGCCAGACGCACCGCCGAAGGGGTCGAGCGCGAGCGCCACCGATCCGGCGGTGAACACGGCGAAGCCGGCGTTGTAGATCCGCACCCGCCCGTGGATGTCGCCCAGCCGGCCCAACGACACCACCAGCACCGCGGTGACCAGCAGGTAGGCCATGAGGATCCAGAGCAGGTAGCCCACATTGCCCGGGGCGAGGGGATCGAGGTGGATGCCGCGGAAGATCGCCGGCAGCGAGATGATGACGATCGAGGCGTTGATCGTCGCCATCATCACCCCGAGGGTGGTGTTGGAGAGAACCACCCAGCGGTACGACGGTCGCTCGCGGTCGAAGGCCCGGATTTTACTTACCATAGGCGAAGTATATCGGGTGCTCGCGGATCCGACCGCCGCCGTCACGGCGCCGTGACGCCGCGCTTGCCCCGTCCGCACCGCGGGCGTAGGCTTGGCCGCAGCGGTGCACGACAGCCTTTTCACGAAGGGGTTCGGCGGGCGGGGGAGGTGGCGAGGATGGACGGACGGAGTCCCGGCGCGGGCCGGGCCGCGGCGGGATGAGCCCGCTGCAGACGATCGTCAGCGGCCTGCAGGCGATCGCCGCCCACCGGATGCGCTCGCTGCTGACGTCGCTCGGCATCCTCATCGGCGTCGGCGCGGTGATCATCACCGTCGGCATCGGGCTCGGCACCCGCACCACCATCGCCGCCCGCATCAGCCGGCTCGGCACCAACCTCATCACCGTCACCCCGGGAAGCGTCACCAGCGGCGGGGTGCAGACCGGGCTGGGCAGCGCCACCACCCTCACCGTCGACGACGCCCGCGCCCTCGGCGACCGCTCGGTGGTCCCCGACGCCGAGGCGGTCGCACCGGTGGTGCAGCGTCCGGCGGCGACCCTGACCGCGGGCCCGCAGAACTGGACCGCGGGCGCGACCGGCTCGACCCCCGGATGGCTGCTCGCCAACGCGCGCGAGCTGGCGAGCGGCAGCTTCTTCACCGACGCCGACGTGCACGACCACGCCCACGTCGCCGTGCTGGGACCGACCACCGCCCAGAACCTCTTTCCCGGCGGCAACGCGGTGGGGAGCCTGGTGACCATCCAGCACGTCCCCTTCCGGGTCATCGGGGTGCTCGTGCCCCGCGGCGCCCAGGGGCTGTTCAACCCCGACGACCTCGCGGTGGTCCCGCTGACCACCGCGCAGGGCCAGCTGATCGCGGGCGGCTCGCTGACCTCGGTGCAGCGCATCCTGCTCAGCGCCACCAGCCGCGACACCATCGACACCGCCTACCAGGAGGTGAGCAACCTCCTGATGACGACCCACCGCATCACCGATCCGAGCCACGCCGACTTCACCATCACCACCCAGCAGTCGATCCTGGAGGCGCTCGACACCACCAGCGCCGCGCTGACCATCCTGCTCGCCGGGGTGGCGGGCATCTCGCTGCTGGTCGGCGGCATCGGGGTGATGAACATCATGCTGGTGTCGGTCACCGAGCGCGTCGCCGAGATCGGCCTGCGCAAGGCGGTCGGCGCCACCCGCAACGACATCCTTCGCCAGTTCCTCATCGAGGCGGCGAGCCTCGGCGCCGCCGGCGGGGTGCTGGGCGTGGGGCTGGGCCTGGTCAGCACCGTCCTGCTCAACCACTACACCTCGCTGCTCACCGTGTTCGCCCCGGCGGCCGCGATCGCCGCGCTGCTCATCGCCGCCGGCATCGGCCTGGTCTTCGGCGTGTTCCCGGCGGTGCGCGCCGCCCGGCTGACGCCGATCGACGCGCTGCGAACCTAGTCACGCGTAGCGTGACGTTCGGCTCTCCTCGAGCGAAGATGGGCTCGACCGGGTGGTCGGGGCCCTTTTCGTATTGGCGTCGTGGGCTTGCTCGTCGTCACCAACGCGCTCGCTCTCAGCCCGTACTCCTCGAAGAGCCGAAAGTCACGCCGAAGCGTGACGGTCAGCGGCGCACCAGCAGGTTGAGGACGAGGGTCAGCACGACGCTGAGCAGCAGCGAGGTGCCGAGCGGAAAGTAGAAGGTGACCCCGCCCCTCGATCCCGAGATGTCACCGGGAAGCCTGCCGAGGGGGAGACGCCCGCCCACCACCATCACCAGGCCGGCCAGCGCGATCAGCGCGCCGACGAGCATCAGCATGCGGCCGAGGAAGCCGGTGTCGTGCATGACTCTCCCAGTGTGCTCCGGCGGTACCGTGCAACGCTGATTGAGAGGGGTCCACACGGGGAAGCATGCGGCCGAACCAAGGAGGACCTGGGATGACCCTTCCCACCCGTCCGCTCGGCACGTCCGGCATGGACATCACGCGCGTCGGCTTCGGGGCCTGGGCGATCGGCGGCGCCGGCTGGAGCTTCGGCTGGGGCGCGCAGGACGACGACGAGGCGGTGGCGGCCATCCGGGCCGCGGCGGAGCGCGGCATCAACTGGATCGACACCGCCGCGGTGTACGGGCTCGGCCACTCGGAGGAGCTGCTCGCGCGGGCGCTGCGGGAGATCCCCGCCACCGGCCGGCCCCTCGTCTTCACCAAGTGCGGCCTGGTGTGGGACCCGCAGCACCCCGACGCCGAGCCACGCCGGGTGGCGCGGCCGGACTCGCTGCACCGCGAGCTGGAGGACTCGCTGCGCCGCCTCGGGGTCGAGCAGATCGACCTGTACCAGCTGCACTGGCCACCCGAGGACGGCACCCCCGTCGAGGAGTACTGGGCGGCGATGCTCGATCTCGAGCGCCAGGGAACGATCCGCGCCGCCGGCCTCTCCAACCACGGCGTCGAGCTGCTGGAGCGCGCCGAGGCGCTGGGCCACGTCGACTCGGTGCAGCCGCCGCTGTCGCTGATCAACCGCCGCGCCGCGGCCGACGTCATCCCCTGGGCGGCCGCGCATGACACCGGGGTGATCGTCTACAGCCCGATGCACTCGGGCCTGCTCACCGGCGCCTTCGACCGCAGGCGCGCGGCGGCGCTGCCCGCCGACGACTGGCGCTCGCGCAACCCCGACTTCAGCGGAGAGCCGCTGGAGCGCAACCTCGCCCTGGTGGAGGCGCTGCGGCCGGTCGCCGACCGCCATGATGTCGGCGTCGGCGCGGTCGCGGTGGCCTGGACGCTGGCGTGGCCGGGCGTGACCGGCGCCATCGTCGGCGCGCGGCGTCCCGGGCAGATCGACGGCTGGATCGCCGCCGGCGAGCTCGAGCTGACCGACGACGACCTCGACGAGATCGCCCTCGCCCTGGAGCGCACCCGCGCCGGCGAGGGACCGATCCGCCCCATCGGCAGCGCCCGGCTCACCTGAGCGGGCTCTCGGAGGACACAGCATGCGCATCGCCGTTCTGGGACTGGGACACATGGGCAGCGCCATCGCCGGCCGGCTCCTCGACGCCGGCCACGAGCTGCACGTCTGGAACCGCACTGCGGCACGTGCCGAGCCGCTGACCGCGCGCGGCGCCATCCTCGAGGCGTCGCCGGGAGCGGCGGTCCGCGAGGTCGAGGTGGCGATCACCTCCCTGGCGGACGACGAGGCGGTGCTCGGCGTGGTCGTCGGCGACGACGGCGTCGCCGAGTGCCTGCCGCCCTCCGGCGTGCTCGCCGACATGAGCACGGTCTCGCCCGAGACCTCGCGGAGGCTCGCGCGCGCTGTCGAGGGCCGCTTCGTCGACGCCCCGATCGTCGGCGCGCCCCAGGCGGTGGCCTCCGGCCAGGCGACCATCCTCCTCGGCGGCCCCGACGAGCTCGTCGACCGGCTAATGCCCCTGTTCCAGCAGCTCTCCGCCCGGCAGCTCCGCTGCGGGCCGGCCGGGTCGGGCACCACCGTCAAGGTGGTCGCCAACCTCCTCCTCCTCGGTCAGCTCACCGTGCTCTCCGAGGCGGTGGCCACCGCCCAGGCGAACGGGGTCGACGACCGCCTCATCGCCGAGCTGGGACGCACGCCGCTGGTGGCGCCGGCGCTCCACAACCGTCTCGACGACGTCATCCACGGCGACCACCAGGGCTGGTTCTCGGCGCGGCTGGGGCACAAGGACGTGCGCCTGGCGCAGACCCTGGCCCGGAGCGGGGGGCTCGACCTCGCCGTCGCGGCCACCGTCGAGGCGCTCTTCGACCAGACCGTCGCCGCCGGGCTCGGCGACCGGGACATCAGCGCGGTGGTGGAGGCGGTGCGCGCCCGGCGGGTCACGGAGGCGCCGGCGGCTCGGCGCTGACCGCCAACGCCATGGCCACCATCGCCACCGGGCGCCGGCGACAGGATCCGCGGCGTTCTCCGTTGTGGGTGCATGGAAGCGATCGGCGCGGTCGCCGGCGGGCGGATCGCCACGTACCTGATCCACCAGACGCTGCGCTACGACTACCCGTCCGCGATCACCGATCTCGAGCACCGCCTGGTGGTGATCCCGCCGGAGAGCCACGGCGACCAGCGGCGCATCCTCCACCGGGTCGACGTGCGCGGCGGGGCCGCCGCCGTGGTCACCCAGGGGGAGGACGCCCTCGGCAACTCGGTGATCGAGGTGCGGGTGCCCCGGGTGCGGCGCACGCTGAGCTTCGAGGTGTGGGTGCTGCTGCGGCGCTCGGCCGCGGTCGAGCCGCCCCGCCTGGCCGCCGGCGCGCTGGAGGACCCGCGGTTGCGCGAGGCCACCGCGCTCACCGCCCCCGACGCGGCGCTGCGAGCGGCGGCGAGGAGCCACCTCCGCTCGGGCCGCACCGGGCTGGAGCTCGCCGAGGAGCTCAGCGCCTGGGTGCACCGCGCCATGCGCTACACCCGCGGCGTCACCGGCGTCTCCACCACCGCCGCGGAGGCCTTCGCGCTGGGCGGGGGGGTCTGCCAGGACTACGCCCACGTCATGCTCGCGCTCTGCCGCCTCTGCGGCCTGCCGGCGCGCTACGTCTCCGGGCACCTGCTCGGCGAGGGCGCCACCCACGCCTGGATCGAGGTGCTGCTCCCCGACGGCGACGGGGCGGTGGCCCACGCCTTCGACCCCACCCACGGCGTGCGCACGGGGCTGCGCCACCTCACCGTGGCGACCGGCCGCGACTACGCCGACGTGGCCCCGACCTCGGGCACCTTCCGCGCCGGGCCCTCCGGGGCGCTGACCTCTCGCCAGCGGGTGACGCTGATGGAGGGCGAGCCGGCCCTCGCGGGCTAGCGGTTCCCCTCGGCGACGCCGCCGGGGTCGTCGGGCATGAGCGCGAGCACGTCGCCGCGCAGCCTGCGCAGGTGGCGGGGCGCCACCTCGGGGGCCTCGGCGGCACGCTCGCGGACCAGGCCGAGGGCGATGACCGCGACCGGGGCGATGTCCAGGTGGGCGGTGTCGATCGCCTCCTGGTAGGCCGCCGCGCTCTCCTCGTACCGTCCGTCCGCCTCGAGGGTGGCGGCGAGGTTGAACATCGCCTTGGGCGCCTGGTCGGGATGGCCGAGGGCGATCGCCTCGCGGTAGGCGTCGACGGCCTCGTCTACGAGGCCCATCTCGGCGAGCAGGATGCCGAGGTTGGTGGCGGCGATCGGCGCCTGCTCCGGGTGGCCGGTTGCGATCGCCGCCCGGTAGGCGTCGCAGGCATCGTGCCGCCACCCCACCCGGGTGAGCAGCGCGGCGCGGTTCACCAGCGCCATCGGCTTCCACTCGGGGTGACCGGAGTCGATGGCCACCTGGTAGGCGGTGGTGATGCTGCGCCAGTCGGGAACGGTCGTGTGCAGCCGCTCCAGCAGCACCCCGAGGTTGAAGCCAGCCCGCGGGGCGGCGTCGGGGTGACCGGAGTCGATCGCCCGCCGATACGCGGCGATGGCGTCGTCGTTGCGCCGCAGCTCCTCGAGGACGTTGCCCCGGCAGCCCTCCGCCAGCGGGACGGCATCGGGATGGCCGGAGGCGGCGACGACGTCGAACAGCGCCAGCGCCTCCGCCATCCTCCCCTCCTCGCAGAGGTCGAAGCCGCGATCGAGCAGCGCCAGCGGCTCCGTCTGCGGGTCCGCGGGAGTGGTCACGGAACTCACGGTACTCGCCGGGACGCCGAGCGTGCAGGCGGCGTCAGGTCATCTCGACCCAGGTCCCGTCCACGCTCAGCCTGAGGCCGGCGAGGCGCAGCGCCGCCGCCGGGTGCAGCCGCACCTCGGCACCGGTCTCCTCGATGAAGCGCGTGGCCTCGGCCCGGTGGTCGGCCACCAGGTCGTCGAGGGGCATGTCCGCGACCCGCCGGCGGAACTCCGCGGAGGCGGCGCGGACCTCGGTGACCACCGCCTCGACGGCGTCGCGAGGGACCAGGACGGTGGTGCACGGCCGCTCGTGGCTGACCACCTCGGCGTCGGGGCGCCCCCGGGTCGCCCGGAGCACGCCGAGGCGCAGCCACCGCACCGCGTGCTCGTACTCGACCGGCGCGAGGATGACGGTGCAGTCGCCCTGCTGCGGATGGCGCACCGCCTCCTCGAGCGGAGGGATCTCCTCGATCACCACCACCAGGGCGCGGGCCGGGTCGGGGGGGCTCGGGAGATCGGGCATGAACGCATCCTAGCCGCGACGATGCGTCAGCATCTCGATCCGGCGCGAACGGGTCGAATGCACACCGGATGTCGGCCGTTAAGCGGTTCTTCGCAACTTCTTCCGCAGTCTTTGCCCGTTCGCCGTCACGCAGGCGACGTCCGCAAGACCTGTATCCAGGCGCCGTTCCCGGATTGGCGCCTCGTGACAGGCGCCGTCAATGGCAGGGAGAAAAACGTTGTCTCGTCTAGTACGCGCCCTCGGCATCGCCGGAGCAATCGGGGTGGTCGCCGTCCCCCTCGCAACCATGGGGCCGGCCGCGGCCAAGCACACGACCAAGGGACAGCACGTGCTGCTGCTCTCGATCGACGGCATGCACCAATCGGACCTGCAGTTCTACATCAAGTCACATCCCTCGTCGGCGCTCGCCCGCCTGGTGGGCGGTGGCGCGGAGTACACGCGGGCTCAGACCCCCGTGCCGTCGGACTCGTTCCCAGGAATGGTCGCGCAGATGACCGGCGGCAACCCGTCGTCGACCGGGATCTACTACGACGACAGCTGGAACAACTCGCTCCTTCCCGCGGGCACCACCAACTGCACCGGCGTCAAGCCAGGCGTCGAGGTGACCTACTTCGAGCAGCTCGACAAGAACCCGCACGCGCTCGACGCCGGCCAGGGGCTGCCCGGCCTGCCCGGTTCCATCCTCGGCATGACCGGCGACCCGCAGACCCTGATCGACACCAGCAAGCTTCCAGTCGACCCCATCAGCTGCCTGCCGGTCTTCCCGCACCAGTACCTGAAGGTGAACACGATCGTCGAGGTGGCGCGCGGCGCCGGCCTGCGCACCGCATGGTCCGACAAGCACCCGGCCTATGAGATCCTCAACGGTCCCTCCGGCACCGGCGTCCAGGACCTGTTCGCCCCGGAGATCAACAGCGACGCTCCGACCATCGGCTCGAGCGGCGACTGGACCTCCGACAACCTGCTCACCCAGCAGTACGACAGCTACAAGGTGCAGGCGGTGATCAACGAGATCAACGGCCTCGATCACAGCGGCACCACGGCGGTGGGCGTACCGGCCCTCTTCGGCATGAACTTCCAGACGGTCTCGACCGCGGAGAAGCTGCCGACCTCGCAGGGGCAGCCAGGCGGCTACCTCGCCGACGGCGTCACCCCCGGTCCCGTCCTGATGCGCGCGCTCGACTACATCAACACGAAGGTGGGCGCCATGCAGTCGGCGCTCCAGAAGCAGCACCTGGACAAGAGCACCACCATCATCATCTCCGCCAAGCACGGCCAGTCGCCGCAGCAGCCCTCGGCGCTGACCCGCATCCCCGACGGCCCCATCGTCAGCGCCATCAACGCGGGGTGGGCTGTGAACCACCCCGGCACCAAGCTGGTCAACCTCAGCGTCGACGACGACGCGATGCTGCTGTGGCTGAGTGACCACTCCGACGCCGCCACCGGCTACGTCAAGAACTTCCTGCTCACCAACTCGGGCACCGGCAACGACATCAACGGCAACCCGAAGCCCTACACACAGTCGGGGCTGGCCACCGTCTTCGCCGGCCGCGACGCCGCCGCCTACTTCAACGTCGCCCCGGGCGACGCCCGCGTCCCCGACATCTTCGGCATCGTCCAGCACGGCGTCGTCTTCACCGGCGGCAAGGGGAAGATCGCCGAGCACGGCGGCGCCGACCCCCAGGACCGCAACGTGCTCCTGGTCGTCTCCGGCGGAGGGGTCAAGCACGGCGTGATCACCACCGCGGTGGAGACCACCCAGATCGCCCCGACCGTCCTCCAGCTGCTCGGCCTGCCGGCGAGCGCCCTCCAGGCGGTGCAGATCGAGCACACCGCTGCCCTTCCCACGCACTGACCTTGCGACCAGCCCCTTCCCGCCCGGCACCGCGCCGGGCGGGGAGGGGTCGTCCCCTCCCGGTCAGGGCGCCGAGCGGAGGTGGCGGTCGAAGAAGGCGACGATCCGCCGCCGCGCGTCCTCCGCCGAGGGCTCGTGGTAGCCGCCCCCCATCAGCGTTCCGGCGACCCGGGACAGCACGCTGTCGTGGTCGTTGAGGAACGAGTGGCCGGCGTCCGCGTACTCCTTCACATCGTGGTCGACACCGAGGCGAGTCAGCGCCGCCTCCAGCCGGCCGGCGGCTCCCCGCAGTGTCCGGTCCCTCCGGCCGAAGCTGCCGGCGATCGGGCAGGCCCCGGCGAGGATGCTCTCGGCGGTCTTCGGGACCATCCCGTAGTTCACGCTCGAGGCCTCGAACCCGTGGCCCGGGGCGAGCAGGAGCGCGAACCCCCCGCCCATGCAGAAGCCGATGACGCCGATGCGCCCGGTGCAGTCGTCGCGGCCGGCGAGCCAGCCGCGCACCGCGTCGATGCGGTCGAAGGTGCGGCCTCGGCGGGCGACGAGATCGCGGAAGGTCGCCTGGAGGCAGACCGCCCTGCGCCCCCACGAGAACAGGTCCGGGGCCACCGCGAGGTAGCCGGCGCCGGCGAGCCAGCTCGCCTGGCGGCGCAGGTCGTCGCTCATGCCGAGGGCATCGTGGATGACCACGACCCCGGGCCACGGTCCCTCGCCAGCGGGCCGGGACAGGAGGGCGCGCAGCTCGCCGCCGGTGATCGGGAGCGTGAGCTCGGCCATGGACGGCGACCCTAGCACGGAGCCGGTGGGACCGCGCCGGTACCATGGCGGAATGGACCTGCGCTACCGGATGATCATGGCCCTCAACGCCGCCCCCACGGCGTCGGGGCCGCGATGAGCGGCGACGCGGGACTGGCCGTGGGAAAGCCGGTGGTGGACGTGCGCCGCGCCGGCGACCGCTTCGCGACCTCGCTGCCGTGGCTGGACTCGAAGCACTCGTTCTCGTTCTCGCGTCACTACGACCCCGGGAACACCCATCACGGCCTGCTGCTGGTCAACAACGACGACGTGGTCAGCCCCGGGACGGGGTTCGAGACCCATCCGCACCAGGACATGGAGATCGTGACCTGGGTGCTGCGCGGCTCCCTGGTGCACCAGGACTCGACCGGCCACTCGGGGATCATCTACCCGGGCCTCGCCCAGCGCATGAGCGCCGGCACCGGCATCCTGCACTCCGAGAAGAACGACTCCTGGAGGCTGAACGGCGGGGACGCCCATGCCGACCCGGTGCACTTCGTGCAGATGTGGGTGGTGCCGGACGCCGCGCGGGTCACCCCCGGCTACGAGCAGCTGGAGATCGACGACGAGCTGCTGAGCGGCGGCCTGGTGGTGGTGGCGTCGGGCATGGACGGGCACGCCGACCAGGCCGCGATCCGCATCCGGAACCGGTATGCGGCGCTGCACGCGGCGAGGCTTCAGGCCGGCGGCCAGGTGCGGCTGCCGGAGGCGCCGTTCCTCCACCTCTTCGTCGCCCGCGGCGGCGTCGAGCTCGAGGGCGCGGGCGCGCTGTCCGAGGGCGATGCGGTGCGGCTCACCGCGACCGGCGGCCAGCGGGTCACCGCGGCCGGGCCGGCCGAGGTCCTCGTCTGGGAGATGCACGCCACCATCGCCTCCCGCTGAGGCGTGGCCGCGGCCCCGAGGCTCACACCTCGGGCGGGTCACCCGCCGCCGGCGCATCCCCGGGCTCGCCGCAGGACGACTCCATCTCGTGGCTGATCTCCGCCTGGTCACGCGCGGCGTGAGCATCGTCGCGATCGAGGGCGGTGAGGCTCCGCGCCAGGGCATCCGCCAGGCGGTCGAGCGCGAGCCTGGACCGCGCGATCTGCTCGTTGCTGCTGGCGATCGCCTCCACGGCGGAATCTCGCGCGGTCGTGGTGACGAACTGAAGGCGGGAGGCGCGCTCCTTCACCACGTGCTCGCGGAGCTGGAGCGCGTGCTCGCGAGCGTTGAGGGCGGCCTCTCGCTCGTCCGCGGCGCCCTCGCGCTCGTCGGCGAGGCGCTCACGGGCATCGGTCTGCCGCTCCCTCTGGTCGGCCAGCCGGTCCCGGTCGGCGGCGATGCGATCACGTTCCTCGGGCACGGGAGCCGATCATCTGCCTCGGACGGGGGGTAGTCAAGGACGAGGGAGGGGCACCGGAACCGCTTTAATCCCCCGCATGCCCGATTCCGCACTCGGGGGCTCGCTGGAGTCGCTGCTCATGCAGCGGTCACTGAGCGACCCGGAGCTCATGGCGGCGAGCGACGCCGCCCCCGACTACGCGATCCTGCCCGACGCCAGCGTGCTCAAGATCGGCGGCCAGAGCCTGATCGACCGCGGGCGGGCCGCGGTCCACCCGGTCGTCGAGGAGCTGGTGGAGGTCAGGCGGAGCCATCAGATCCTGATCGGAACCGGAGGCGGAACCCGGGCGCGACACGTGTACTCGGTGGCGGCCGACCTCGGCCTGCCGACCGGTGTGCTGACCTCCGTCGGTGCCGCGGTCGCCGGGCAGAACGCCCGGATGCTGGGATACCTGATGGCCCGCCACGGGGTGCCCGTCGTGGGCCACGAGGCCTTCGGCGCCCTCCCCCTCTACCTCTCCGAGTGCCGCGCCGCGATCTTCCCCGGGATGCCCCCGTACGACATGTGGCAGCACGTTCCCAGCGAGGGCGTGATCCCACCGTACCGCACCGACGCCGGGTGCTACCTGGTCGCGGAGGTCTACGGCTGCCGCAGCATGATCTTCGTCAAGGACGAGGACGGGCTCTACACCGCCAACCCCAAGACCGACCCGAACGCCACGCTCATCCCCGAGATCACCGTGGACGAGCTCATCTCCCTCGACCTCCCCGAC
>JAQBPH010000100.1:0-8649 GCA_028287625.1 Chloroflexota bacterium
GGCGGCGTGACCGGCACCGGCCGGTCACGCCGCCTCGCGCGCGTGAAGGCAGGCGACCTGCTCGGTGCCGAACCGTGATGAGCCGCCAGCCGCTGCGTGACATCGGCCCTCCATCATGAGACCGCTGACACACCACCCAACCAAAGTGGAAGCAATCACTGTGCACGTCATCACCCGTCGTCGACTTCGCTCCCGCACATGGCTCGCCGCGACCGCGATGGGAGCGATCGTCAGCGCTGTCGGCAGCCCCATGCCGGCCAGGGCGGCGACCACCCAGAACTCGTCGGAGAATCTGGTGCTCAGCAGCGGGGCCCTGAGCGTCGGCGTGCTGACGCCGGGATCCGCCTCGGCCACCGTGGGCGGTGGTCCCGCAACCGGCGCTCTCGCCTCGGGGACGTTCGCCGACTCCACCGGCACCGGCACCGGCTGGAACGGCACGATCGCCATGAGCCTCTTCCACTACCAGGGCCTCTGGGTGCAGACCGTCGGTGCGGCCACGGCGCTGGGCTCCACCACCAGCGCCACCTACACCGCCGTCGGCAGCGGCTACTACACGGTCACCGTCACCAGCTACGCCGCACCCACCCTCAACCTCAGCTACGCCGGCATCGAGAGCGGGACCGGCACGGCAACCCTCGGTGGCGGCAACACCACCTCGACGATCGGGACGAAGGGTGTGACCGTCGTCTGGGGACCGTCGTCGACGACCTACGCCGCCAACATGGCGTACACCATCAAGGTGGGCAACCTCGCCTCGACCGCGCTGACCCTCGCCGACGCCGGTGCGCCCGCCACGATCGCCGCCACGGGCGGGACCACCAGCCCGAACGCCGCCTTCACGAACACGACGGCGAACATCACGGAGGGTTCGGGCGCCGATCCCACGCAGACGGTGGGCGCCGCGACCAAGTTCGTCGCCGCGGCCGTCAACCAGGGTATGGGGAGCTACACGGTGAGCCCGCAGGCGAGCGTCGCCTTCGATCCCAGCGTCTGGGCCCAGACCTATGTCGCCCAGGTCACCTACACCATCGTCAGTGGCCCATGATCCGTCAGTGGGCCATAATCGCGTCTCATCGTCGTTTCGCAGCGCGATCGTGGGCTGGGACATGAAGCTGACCTCTGTGCGCGCCGGCACACGACGTCCACGCGGCCGGCGGCGCGCCGCTCTCGCGCTGGTCGCTCTGGTGATCGCGCTCATGGGCGTCGCCGCCGGGCCCCGGGGGAAGGTCTCTGCGGCCGCACCCGCGTTCGTCCAGAAGAAGGCTGCCACCACCACGGCCGACTCGACCTCTCTGTCGGCGACCCTCACATCAGGTCCGATCCAGAACGATCTCCTCATCGTCGTGGCCGGCGCGTACCCCGCCACGTTGACGACACCGGCCGGCTACACCCTGGTCACGTCGCCGGTCGGCGTCTATCTCTGGTACAAGGTGGCAGGCGCCTCGGAGTCGCCAACGGTCAGCGTCACCGGTTCGGTCGCGGGTGCCTTGGAACTCCTGGTGATGGAGTGGTCGGGGATGGCCTCCCCTTCGTTGGACCAGACGGCCAACAGCCCCAATGACGCCGCCGCCACGCATACCACCTGGACCACGGGAGTGACTGCGGCCACGACCCAGGCGAGTGAGCTGGTGATCGCGGCGGTGGGCCTCTACCAACCGGCAGCGGGGAACTCGTACTCGCCCTGGTCGGCGGGCTACACCGCGCAGGCGGATCTCGAGCCCACGGGCTCAGCCTCCCTCGGCGCCGCCGGGGTGGCGAGCCGGGTGGTCGCCGCCACCGGAACCCAGACCGCGACAGCCACATGGACGAAGGCCTCCTATGCAGCCGGCATGATCGCGACCTTCAAGGCTGCGGCCACCTGCACGGGCAGTCTCAGCATCGGCGCCCCGACAGCGGGATCGGTCGCAGCCACGGTCGGTGCGGGCGTGGCAACCGGTGCTCTTCCATTCGGAACGTGGTCCGACCAGACCGGGTGTGGCTCGGGCTGGAACGGCACGATCGCCATGAGCCTCTTCCACTACCAGGGCGCCTGGGTGCAGACCGCCGGTGCGGCGAGGGCCCTGGGCTCCACGACCAGCGCCAACTACACCGCCGCCGGCAGCGGCTACTACACCGTCACCGTCACCAGCTACGCCTCACCCACCCTGAACTACAGCTACGCCGGCATCGAGAGCGGGACAGGCACGGCAACCCTCGCCGCCGGCAACACGAGCAAGGCCGTCGGGACGAAGGGTGTGACCATCGTCTGGGGACCGTCGTCCACCACCTACGCCGCCACCATGGCATACACCATCAAGGTCGGCAACCTCTCGGCGACCGCGTTGACGCTGGCCGATGGCGGTGCGCCCGCCTCGATCGCCGCCAATTCCGGGACCGTCAGCCCCAACCCCACCTTCACGAACACGACGGCGAACATCACGGAGGGTTCGGGTGCCGATCCCACGCAGACGGTGGGTGCCGCCACCAAGTTCGTCACCGTGGCCGTCGTCAACCAGGGGATGGGTGACTACACGGTGAGCCCGCGGGCGAGCGTCGCCTTCGATCCCAGCGTCTGGGCCCAGACCTACGTCGCCCAGGTCACGTACACCATCGTCAGCGGGCCGTAGGTGGACGATCTGAGCCGTGGGGAGCACGACCGGCCATGACCGTCCCACGCGTCCGCTGGGCGAGTTGTGCGGTCGCCGCCATCGCGTTCCTGCTCGGGACCGCCTCTGTGCACGCGAGCACGGAACCTCCGGCCATCAAGCCGGCGCACAGTGGTGCGTCCAGCTACCTCTCATTCCAGCTCGGACCGGCGCAGAAGACCGGCGACGGAGTCGTCCTCACCGACGTGAGCACAGATCCGGCCGACTACGTCATCTACCCGGTCGACGCGTATACGTCACCGTCCACCGGAGTGGTCTATCAGGACAGGTCGGCTCCGGTCACCGGCGTGGGCACCTGGATCTCACTCGGCGCGACCACGGCACATCTGGCGTCCGGAGGCTCGGCCACGATCGACTTCACCGTCTCGGTGCCACCGGGAACGGCACCCGGAGACCACGTCGGAGCCATCATGGCGGAGAACGCCGCGTCCGCCCGGGGGGGCGCGGCGAGTGGCCTGTCCCTCAACGTCAGGCAGCGGGCCGGGCTGGCGGTCGTCATCCACGTGCCCGGTCCCACCCACATCGGGTTCACCCTCGGCCCGGTGTCCATCCATGCGGAGAACGGGACTCGCCAGGTCCTCGACATTCCCATGCAGAGCACGGCGAACGTCCTCTTCAAGCCGGTCATGGACATGAACGTTCGATCCTGCTCCGAGCAGCCGGTGATGTCGGTCACCGGCAAGCAGCTCGACACCTTCACCGCCATGGCATCGATCGTCTACCCGTTCCCTCTCGACCGTCCTGTCCTCACCGCCGGTTGCTACCTGGTCGACGTCACCATCGGCCGCCAGGGCACCAGGCTCGATCGCAGGACGACAACCCTTCTGGTGACCCCCGCCCAGGCGGACGTCAGAGCGCCTGCTCTCCGTGCCGCCAGCATTCCTCCCGCCGCTGCCTCGGGCGGTGCGATGATCCCCTCCTGGCTGGTCGCTCTGGTGGGACTGCTGGTGGCGATCAACCTGGTCCTGCTCTGGATCATCCTGCGACGCCGTCATTCGAAGAAGGGCAGGGAAAGGCGGGGCACGGCGTGAGCGCACATAATCGCCCCGTGCAACGGCGGGGCCGATCGAGAGCGACCTGGGCGGCATGCGTCGCCGGCGCCCTCCTCCTCCTCGCCCCCGGCGGCGCCACCGCCGAGGCGGCGAGCTCCGGAGCGCCCGGCCTGCGCGCCGTCCACCCCAATCCCCAGGGGTACTTCGAGTACCGCCTCAGCCCGGGCGGCGAGCAGGTGGTCGACACCGCCGTGGTCTCCAACCAGGGAGCCACCGCCGGCGACCTCCTCGTCTACGGGGCCGACGGCTACACCTCGCACGTCAGCGGCATCGTCTACGGGGAGCGGAGCGAGCCGCTCCGCCCGGCGGGAGCGGAGGGCGCCGGCAACGGCGCCGGGTCATGGATCACCCCGTCGGAGAGCAGGCTGCACCTCGCCCCCGGCAGCGCCGTGACCATCTCCTTCACCACAGCGGTGCCGGCCGGTACCGCCCCCGGCGACTATGTGGCCGGGCTGGTCGCCGAAAACCCGACGCCCGCCGACGTCAACGGAGGCGGCCTGCGGGTGACGCAGCGCTCGGTGGTGGCGGTGGTGGTGCACGTCCCCGGCACCGTGCACAGCGGCTGGAGCATCGGCGAACCCACCATCTCGGTGGAGAACAGCAGCCGGCAGGTGATCACCGTGCCCCTGGCCTCGACCGGGGACGTGGTCGCCAAGCCCTCTCTCAAGGGCATCCTGAGCACCTGCTCGGGCTCGACGGTGGTGGAGCGTCTCACCCGAAAGCTCGACACCTTCCTCTCCCACTCGCGGATCAACTACCCGATCAACATCGAGGACCGGGTGCTGCCCGCGGGGTGCTACACGCTCGCCCTCGACTTCGGCGAGCCCGGCACCAGCGTCCACGCCGACCGGCAGCTCACCATCAGCCCGCCGCAGGCCCAGGTCCCCAAGTTCGTGGCGCCCAACGGCGCCTCGGCGCCGACCCTGGCGGCCGCACCGGCCGGGGGCCCCTCGCCGCTGGTGATCGGCCTCATCGGGGGCGTCGGCGTCCTGCTGCTCGGCAACCTGCTGGCCCTGCTGCTGCTGCGGCGACGCCACCGCCGCCCGCCGGAGGCGGCGGACAGCGGCCCTCCGAGCTGAGCTCCCGGGCGCAGCGCCTCAGGCGGTCTCCGCCAGGCAGCGCTTCAGCTCGAGGTCGAGAGCGCCCACCCTCTGGTTGGCGATCACGGTGCGCTCCAGCGCAGAGGCCAGCCGTCCCAGCATGGTCCCGGGGATCACCATGAGCAGCTCGCCCGGCTCGAAGCCGGCGAAGATGCGCGCCCCCACGCAGGCGAGCGAGCCCCGCGGCTGGTCGCGGAGGATGGAGGCGGCCACCGCCGCGCAGGTCGGCCGGCCCATCACGGTGAGGCCGGTGCCGTCGAGGCGGGCCGCGCCCAGCGCCTCGCCCAGCAGCATCACCTGCTCGGGCAGGCCGACCAGCAGCACCGCCTCGGGGTCGACGGGAAGGTCGGCGAGCGGTCCGTAGACGATGGCGGTGTGGCCCAGCGGCAGCGCCGGCATCGCCGCCACCTCGGCGGGATCCACGTAGCCGGTCTCGACCATGGTGCCGACGAGCTCGTCGGCGGTGGGGAGCTCGGTGGTGAAGCCCTGGGTGATGCGGCCGATGGGGCAGCTGCCGTGCTCGGCCCCGACCGCGAACACGCCCCGCTCCGCCTCCCGCCAGAAGAGGCACGCCGAGGTGGCCGGACCGGAGCGCAGCGACACCCCGGCGGGCAGCCGGTCCACCCGGGCCATGGCCACCGGGACGGGCCGGTCCGGCCACAGACGGCCCAACTGGCCGGCGAGCTCGGCGCGGGCGGCGGGCGGCAGCGGGAGGGCAGCGGGCATCGGCGGTCTCCGGAGCGGGCGGTGGCAGGGCCGCCACGATACAGACACCCGGCCGGCGCTCGTGGAGACCGGTGCGATGATCCCCCGCATGAGCCTCTGGCGCCATCCCGACTTCCTCCGGCTGTGGGCGGGGCAGACCGTCAGCCAGGTCGGCAGCCAGATCTCCTTCATCGCCATCCCGCTGACGGCGGTGACCGTGCTCGGGGCCGGCCCCTTCCAGACCGGCCTGCTCGGCACCCTGGAGTTCCTCCCCTTCCTGCTCTTCGGCCTCCCCGCGGGGGTCTGGGTCGACCGCCTCCCCCACCGGCCGGTGCTGATCGTCGCCGACCTCGGACGGATGCTGGCGCTGGCCTCGGTGCCGGTGGCCTGGGCGCTGGGGGTGCTGCGCCTGCCCCAGCTCTATGCCACCGGCTTCGTGGTCGGCGTGCTCACCGTGTTCTTCGACGTCGCCTACCAGTCCTACCTTCCCGCCCTGGTCGAGCGCGAGCAGCTGGTCGAGGGAAACTCCAAGCTCATCCTCACCCAGTCGACCTCGGAGGTCGCCGGGCCGGGCATCGGCGGCCTGCTGGTGAGCCTGGCGGGCGCGCCGTACGCGGTGGCGGCCGACGCCGCCAGCTACGCGGTCTCGGTGGTGAGCCTGCTGCTCATCCGCCGCTCCGAGCCACGCAGGCAGCCGCGGGCGCGCACCGGCCTGCGCGCCGAGCTGCTCGAGGGGCTTCGCTTCGTGGTCAGCCACCGCCTGCTCCGCCCCATCGCCGCCTGCACCGGGCTCCACAACCTGTTCGCGAACGTGGGGATGGCGGTGCTCTTCGTCTACGCGGTGCGCGACCTCGGGCTCGACGCCGGCAGCATCGGGCTGTGGTTCAGCCTGGGGAGCCTGGGCGGACCGCTCGGCGCCCTCCTGGTGGCGCGGCTGGAGCGGCGGCTGGGCACCGGCCGGACCATCGTCGCCTCCGCCTGGGTCGGCCTGCCCAGCTGGCTGCTGCTGGTGCTCGCGCCGCGGTCGTTCCCGATGCCCTTCCTCATCGCCTCCGGCATCGTCGGCTCGCTGGCCGGCGTCGCCTACAACATCACCCAGGTCAGCCTTCGCCAGGCGATCACGCCGCGCCACCTCCAGGGACGGATGAACGCCACCACGCGCTTCCTGATCTGGGGCACCATCCCGCTCGGCGCCTTCGCCGGCGGGGTCATGGGATCGCTGATCGGGCTGCGCACCACCCTGCTGGCCGCCGCCGCGGGACAGCTGCTCGCGGCGCTGCCGGTGACCCTCTCAGGGGTGCGCAGGCTGCGTCGCGTCGAGGACGCCATGCCGGCGCTCGCCGGGGGCTGATCACTGCCATCATTGTCTGTGGTCGGATGCGCACATCCCTTCACAGGACTACTCGGAACATTGATTGCCTGTGGGGATACTCATGCCATCGGCTTCCGCGGCCCCTTCGGACACATTGAGGATCCGAGCCGGAAGAAGCCTGGAGTGCTTCACATGCGGATCTTCACCTTCAACAAGAAGAAGCTGGCGGCCCTGGCCGCAGTGGTCGCGGTCGGTGGCGGCACCGCCGCCTACGCGTACTGGACCACCACCGGTACGGGCAGCGGCACGGCGAGCGCCGGCACCTCCAGCGCCGTCACCGTTGCCGGGACCTCGGCGAGCACCCTGTACCCGGGGACCACGAGCACGGTGAGCTTCACCGCGGGCAACCCGGGTACCGCCAACCAGTCGATCTCCAGCATCCACCTGGTGAGCGTCCAGGCGTATCCGACCAGCGCCGACCGCACCGCCGGGACCAACGTCATCACCGCCTGCGGCGGTGTCGCCGGCGCCGGGCACGACTTCGCGATGCCCGACGTCACCGTCAATCCGGCCACCGACGGCAACATCGCCGCTGGTGCCACCGCCCAGACGCTGACCGCGACCGGCACGCTGACGATGAACAACCTCACCACCAACCAGGACACCTGCAAGAGCGCGTTCCTGGCGCTGACCCTCACCTCGAGCTAGCCGGACGCCGACCGTATGTGAGGGGTGGCTCGGGGAGCCACCCCTCTCGCGTTTCTCTCGCCAGTGCAACGGCGGGAGCCCCAGGAGCCCGATGCGCAGACGACCGTCCAGGACGACCCGGAGAGGCACCGTGCCGGTGACCCTCCTGGCCGTCCTCGGCGTGCTCGCCTGCAGCGCCGCCGCCGCTCTCGCATTCTGGATCGCCCTGGGAGCCGGCGCGGTGAAGGCCAGCGTGGGAACGCTCGCCGCGCCCACCGCGGTCACCGCCAGCGCCACGGCGGGCGTCAGCACCGTGCAGGTCGGCTGGACGGGGGTCACCTCGCCGATCGGTGGCGCGGTCGACGGCTACTACGTGCAGCGCCTCGCCGGCGCGACGCCCAGCGCGGCGTGCGGCAGCTCGCTGACCACGCCGCTGCCGGCGACCAGCTGCAACGACACCAACGTTCTGGTCGGAACCTACACCTACAGGGTCACCACGGTGTTCCGCTCGTGGACCGCCGTCAGCAGTCCGAGCGGTGCGGTCGGCGTCACCGCGCCCACGGTCTCGGTGGCCGCGATCTCGTCCACCCCCACCAACACCCAGCCGCTCACCTACGCGGTCATCGTCAGCGAGCCGGTCACCGACCTCGCCGCCGGCGGTGTCACCGTCACCGCCCCGGCGGCGAACACCGGGGTGAGCAAGAGCGTCGCCAAGACCGACAGCCAGCACTTCACCGTCTCCGTCTCCGGCCTCCAGACCGGCGGCACCGGCGACGGCACCGTCTCCGTCTCGGTCACCGCCGGCGCCGTCAGCGATCCGGCCGGCAACGCCAGCACCGCCTCGAACACCGCCGGCGTCACCTGGGACCGCACCGTTCCCACGCTGGTCAGCCTGCAGATGCTCGACACCAACGCCGACGGCAGGGTCGACCAGGTCAGGGCCACCTTCTCCGAGACCCTGGTGGCCTCCACCATCACCGCGCCGTGGACTCTGGCCAACGTCCCCTCCGGCGGCACCCTCAGCTCCGTCTCCGTCTCCGGCGCGGTGGCCACCCTCACCCTCACCGAGGGCGCCGGCGCCGCCGACACCTCGGTCGGCTCCTTCACCGCCGCCCTGGCAACCAATGCCAGCGGCATCCGCGACGCCG
>JAQBPH010000201.1:0-2831 GCA_028287625.1 Chloroflexota bacterium
TTTCTACACCTCATGGGCGTTCTATCACAGGGAAGTATTCAGGAAGGTCGTGCAATGCCGTTGGCGCCGTCGGAGAGACGATGGCCTGCTGTTTGGCGTGCGTGCTGGGAGCGGAGCTTCTCGAAGAGACGACGTTGGGCATCGTGTCATAGTTTGGACGAAGTCGAAGGACTTAGCCGCCCCTTCACGATACGGAACCAGGCTCGAATGGAGCGGTATGAGCCCGGGTGCGCTGTAGAGCAGATAGACACGGCGGAGCCTCGTCTTCCGCGTCACGGATCAAGGGTGGTACCCATTCGCCTCATGGCGGCAGACGATGGGCGAGGTGCCGAAGGGATGAGGCTGGCGTCGACTGATCGGGTACCCTCCGCGGCACTGACCGGGCGTTAGGCTCCCTGAGGGAAGCCGAGAAGCCAGTTCGGAGATTGACGGCATGGAGCACCGAGGCGACCCTCGCCGCCACCGGCGGGTGTTCGGGCACGTGCTCCAGACCTGGTACGAGCGCCGCGGAGTGTCCCTGCGCCGGCTCGGCGACCTGATCCCGTGCAGCTTCGCCCTCATCCATCGGGTCGCCCAGGGCAAGGAGTGGCCCGCCCCCTGGTTCCTGGTGCGGGCCGACTGGTGCCTCGGAGCCGACGGGCGGCTCATCGAGGCCTTCGTCGAGTACTGGCTGCGCGAGGAACTGGAGAGGCCGCCCGGCGGGGAGGAGACCAGGCCCGCGACCCACCACCACGGCGACCACCGGCTCCTCCTCGACCCACAGGAGGTCGCCATCCGGGTCGCCGATCTGAGCGCACGGATCGCCGCGGCTGTGGCAAGCTGGGCCCCGGAGATGAAACGGCGAGCCTTCCTCCGATGGTCGGGCTTCGGAGCCGCCAGCCTCCCGGTCGCGATCGCGGCCGGCGGGCTGGAGGGGATGGAGCACTTGGTCCTGGGCACGCAGCACGGCGGCCGTGCCGAGACGGTGGCCGCCGAGCAGTGCCGTGAGGTCATCGGGATGTGCCGCCGCCTCGACGACATGGGCATGTCGGCGGCCGTGCTCCAGGTGGGCCGGCGCACCCTGGCACGGGTGGACGACCTCCTCCGGGACTGCACCTCGGCGGCGGCCCGGCGGCCGCTGACCCTTCTCGCCGGGGAGCTCTCCCAGATCGTCGGCTACGCCGCGGCCGGGCTGCACGACGGCGAGACGGCGAAATGGTTCACCGATCGGGCGATCGCCGCGGCGGACGAGGCCGGGAGCGCGGATCTGCACGCCTACACGATGAGCCTCAACCTGGTCGGTGCGGAGCTGGAGGGCCGGACGACCTGTGACCTCGCAGCGACGGCAACCGCCGCCACGGCAGCCCAGGAGTGGGCACGGCTCTCAGGCCACCCCGCCGTCGTCTCCTACGCCCACAGTGTCGCCGCACTTGTCCAGGCGCGGGCGGGGCGCGAGTCGGCCGCCCGCCGTGCGCTCGACGACGCGCAGCGGTATCTGGAGCGATCGACACCCGGGGAGCGCCCCACCTGGCTGTACTGGTACGACCGGGCCGTGCTGCTCGGGCGCCGTGGCGAGTGCCTGTTGGAGCTGTCCCGGGCCGGACGGCCGGGTGCCTCCGGGATCGACGAGACGGTCACCGCCCTGCGTGGATCCCTCGCGGTCCTGAGCAGCGGGTATCCCAGGGACCGGGCGTGGCGCCAGCTGCATCTGGCCGATGCGTACTGGGAGCACGGGGAGCGGGAGGAATCGGCCCGCCATGCGAGCGACGCCCTGGTGCTCGCGGCAGGGATGGAGTCGCGGCGCATCCAGGAGCGGTTGGAGGACGTCCACCGCAGGATGGAGGGCGACCCTCTCCCCGCCGCCCGCGACTTCGGCGAACGCTACCGGGGTCTCATCCTGAACTGACCACGGCCGGTCGCCGTCTCCGGCCCGTGACCCTCCTCGTGGGCGCGGACGTCCAGGGTGCGGACCGCACCGGCTGAGGACGCGTCACTGGGGCCGTGCCATACTTCGGCCCCATGGTGGACCGGCGTGTCGATCTGCTCCGACGGGCCCACATCGAGCAGGTCGCCCTCGAGGCGACCCGCGCGGTGCTCCCTGAGAATGCGCCGCGCGAGTTGCACTGGCGCGCCATGGATGTCGCCGAGGCGGCGATCGCCCCCCGCGACGGCGCCGCCGACCAGCCCGCCGAGGTGATGACCGTCACCGCGCGCGGCGCGGTCGCCCGGATCTGCACCGAGGCCGGGCTGTCGCCGAGGGAGAACGGCACCGCCTGACACGGGTTCCGTCCGACGGTGGGCGATAATCGGGATGCTCATGAGTACCGCGGCGAGTCTCCGGCGGCGTGGCGGCCGCGGCGCGGGGCGCCGCCCGGCATGGGCCGAGCAGATCCCCGGTCCCGGCGACCCCCTCCCCGACCAGGTCGAGGAGTTCCTGGACAACCTGCGGGTGCAGCGCAACCGGCCGCTCACCACCGTGCGCGCCTACCGCCAGGATCTGGCCAAGTTCGTCGCCTACATGCGCACCCAGCCGCTCGGCGACGATCTCTGCGCCGCGGTCGACCGGGAGCGGCTGCGCCGCTACCAGATCGAGCTCGCCCAGGTGCTCGTGCACGCCCGCAGCCGGGCGCGGACGCTGGTGGCGCTGCGCCGCTTCCTCGCCTACGCGTACGACGAGGGCTGGACCGCGGAGGAGCTCAGCCGGCTGGTGATCGTGCCCCGCTACGCTGTCGGCGACCCCCATCCGGTCCCCACCGAGACCGTGCCCCGGCTGCTCGCCGCCCTCCCCGCGGTGAGCCGGCGGGACCTCCGCGACCGCGCCCTGGTCCACCTGCTCATCGCCACCGGCTGCC
>JAQBPH010000207.1:0-4868 GCA_028287625.1 Chloroflexota bacterium
GTGCTCGACCTCGCGGTCGGCAAGTACGTCTACGACGAGGTGGCCCGCTCCGGCGACCTGCACGTGGTCGACGACTTCTTCCACGAGACGCGCCGGTACGGATGAGCAGCCTCCAAGGGGGTGGCCCGCGGGTGGGATCATCGAGAGATGCTGGAGGAGTTGCTGCCCGCTGGGGTGGCCTGCGAGGAGCGTTTCGACGACCCCCCGGATGCCCTCCTGCTGGAGGGAGAGGCGGCCGCCATGGGTCGCGGTGCGGCCCGGCGGCGCCGTGAGCACGCGACGGGGCGGCACTGCGCACGGGTCGCGATGGCCCGCCTCGGCCTCCCCGTCGCCGCCGTTGGCCGTGGCTCCTCGGGTGAGCCGCTGTGGCCCGGCGGAGTGGTCGGAAGCATCACCCACTGTGACGGCTATCGCGCCGCGGCCGTCGCCCGCCGCGCGGTGGTCGTCGCCATCGGGATCGACGCCGAGCCGCACCAGCCGCTCCCGGAGGAGGTGCCCGGACTGGTGCTCGTTCCCGAGGAGCGCGCCTGGATCGAGCGCCTCGGGCGGTCGCGGCCGGAGACCTGCTGGGACCGCCTGGTCTTCAGTGCCAAGGAGTCCGTCTTCAAAGCCTGGTACCCGGCCGCACAGCGGTGGTTGGGCTTCGAGGACGCGGAGATCAGCGTCGATGCTCCGAGCGCCGTGTTCCGTGCGCGCCTGAGGGTTCCTGCGCCGCAGCCGCTGCCCGAGGCACTCACCGGCCGCTGGCTCATCCGCGATGGGTTGGTGCTCACCGCCGTGGCGGTCACCGTGGATCCGTATGTCCGAGCGCAGGGGAGTCGAACCCCCGACCTCCGGCGGGCTACTCCACCAGTCGCAGGATCTCGCGCTGCTGCGCCACCGTTCCCGAGTCGAACGAGATGCGGGGGCTGGGGTGGTTGCCGCCCTGGTTGACCCAGGAGGACACGATCGCCTGGCCGTCGATGGCCATGTCCGCGTTGCTCGTGATCGAGGTGCTCCCGGATGGCATGTACACCGTGCCCTGGAGGGCGAGCAGGGTCTTGTTCTTGTCGACGGTGAGCTGGGCGGTGACCCCCCGCGGCGCGTAGACGGGGTACCGGCCGTCGTTGGGATTGCTGCTGCCGGAGGGCACGTACGGGGTCACCCTGGCGCGGATCCCGCCACCCTTTCCGACATACATGGTGGCGCCGGCTCCGCTGTTCTGCTGCAGGTAGAAGGTGACCCCGTAGAGGCAGACGTCGTACGCGGCCGCGTCCGCGGCGCTGCAGCTCCCGCTCACCGCCTGGCTCACCGTGACGTCGCTGGAGATCGCGGCGTCGTGGACGATCTCGTAGACACCGGGGGCCAGCGGATGATCGACGGTCAGGCCGCAGGTGTAGATGCCCGGCTGGTAGACACCGCCGGTGAGTCCCCGGTTTCCGCTGCAGCCGTACGTCTGGGGGTTTCCGTCCAGAGTGGGGGCACCCAGGTCGGGCGGCGAGATCGCGGGGAACGTGACGCACGCCCTGGTGTTTCCGACGCTGGTGACGCCCGACGGAAGCGTCTGCGTGAACGACGGGTCGTCGACATAGCTGTTGGCCGGGGTGAGCGACACCCCCTGGACGGTCGCGGGACAGCCCTCCGCGGCGGTCTGCGCCACCTCGCCGCCGCCGGCGGTTGAGCAGTCGGCGAGGAAGGTGACCGACGCAGCCCTGGTCGACGCCTGCTGCGGCTGCCCCGCGGCCGGGTCCGGGGAGGGCAGGGCGTGAGGTGCCTGGGGGTCGCCGAGGATGATCGATCCGCCCTGGGCGCAGGTCGCCGACTGGCCGTTCGACTGCGGCTGGAAGCTGCGGTACGCGTACACGGTCCCGGTGATGATCTGGTTGTAGTTGCTGTCCTGCGCATAGCTGTCGGCGTAGAGCGCGAAGCCGAACGGCTGCCCGGACGCGAAGTGGTAGGCGACCGAGTGGGCTCCGCTGTTGCCCGGCATGAACCCGACCGCGCCGCCGATGCCGGAGGACGAGCCCTGGTGGACGTTCACCTCGAGATACTGCGAGTCACCGTCGTACGCCGCGAGCCTCGCGGTGACCGGCGGAGTGCTCACGGTGACCGTGTCCGCGGCGGCGGTGAAGGTCACGCTGCAGGAGGTGCTTCCCGAGCAGCCGGCGGCTCCTCCGGTGATGGACTGCGCGTAGGCCGTCACGGTGACCCCGCCCAGGGGCCACTGCAGGCGGTTGTGGAGCACCCTGATGGCGTCCTGGACGCCGGCGGCGCGCTGCGCCTGGCTCACCGGCGCGGTGGAGAGGTGATGCGCGCCGGCCAGGGCGGCGGCGTCGGTCACATTCTGGAGATCGCGCCGGAAATGGGTCTGGACGCTGAGATCGACGGCCATCGCCGTGAGGCTCAGCAGCACCGTCGAGGCGACGGCGATGAGCGGGATGGCCTGGCCACGCTCGGCGCGCCGCCGCCGCCGGAATGCCCGCGCCGCTGCGCTCACTGGCCCTGGGTGAGGGTGCACGGCTCGATCTCCATGGTCACGCTCGACGTCGCCGTGCGCTGAGTTGGATTGCCGGGATCCCCGAGGAACCCCGCGAAGGGGACGAAGATGGGGACCGGGTAGGACACCGTGACGGTGACGTACTGCTGGTCGGTCACCCTCGTCTCCGAGGGACAGCTCGCTCCCGGGACCGGGGTGGCGCTGGGGAATGGCGTCGCTCCCGGCGTCGCGGTCGGCGCCGGCGTCGCGGTGGACAGGGGCGGTGGCGTCGGGCACGAGCTCGGCAGGCTGAAGTCCTGCGTCGAGGTCCCCCCCGCGGCGACGGTCAGCCGGGCTGCGTCCCCGTAGTCACACCCGCTTCCGAAGGCGGTTGCGGTCACCACCTGCGAGCCCGGGGTGAGGCAGAGCGTGTAGGCGCCGTTCGACCCCGTGCTCACAGCCGCCCGGCTGCCGCCCGTCGAGCCCTGCACGGTCGCGCCGCCGGCCCCGGTGGGAAGGTTGGACACGACGCCGGTCAGCGTCGCCTCCGAGCTGCTGCAGGGGTTGGAGGCGCGGATCACGTCGGCGGGGACCAGCGACAGCGTCGACGGGCTGGTGATGGTGATGGTCAGCTTCGAGCCGTCGAGCTGACCGGAGGCGTTGCGGACCGCGAGACAGATCGGGTTGGGGTCGTTGGGGCTACAGCTGTAGGGCGAGCCGGCCAGCGGGTCGAGCGCCGTGTGCGGGTTCTCGCTGGCCACCCGTGCCCCCTCGCGGGCGGAGGTGTCCACGCTGACCATGCCATAGGCGATGGTCCCGATCTGCGTCGCGCCGCCGAGCAGCATGAGCAGGAACGGGGCGGTGATCGCCATCTCGACGAGCGCCTGACCCCGCTGCGCCGATCGTCTCACTGCTCGCATGTCGCCACGGCGCTGGCGTGCAGGGTGCGGACCAGGGCGCCGCCGTCGCCGAGCACGCGGCCCACGAGCGGCACGTACAGCGGTTGGGCGAAGCTGGCGTCGACGACGACGCTCTTCCCCTTCTGGCACTCGTCGAGCACGTTGGGGTCGTTCGGGATGCTGTTCCCGTTGATCACGGTGATGTTCAGCGCCACCGTCCCGGGGACCGCGTGGAGGCTGCCGGCGATGAAGGACACCAGCGCCGCGTTGGTGCACGGCCCGCCGTCGGGCAGCAGCGCGGTCGCCGCCCGCCCGATGCCGCCACACAGCGCGGCGGCGCGGGCGCCCTCGCGGACCACGTTGCCGAGCTGCATCTGGTTGGTGACCACCAGGCCGCCGACGACGATGCCCATCACCAGCAGGAAGAGCACGGGGGACACGAGGGCGAACTCGATGAGGGTCACGCCGGCACACCGCCGCCGCGGTCCGCGGCGCGGTCGCGCGGGCAGAGCCATACGAGGGTCTCCTCTCGGCCCCGCACTCCTTCGGCGGCCCGGCTGTCTCGGGGAGACCCGTGGCTTTGCGTCCCCACCTCGCGACGGGTTTGCCAGTTTGTCGGGAGCCGACCGGTTCAGGCTATGCGACGCCGATCGCGCAGGTGTGGCGCTGCGGTGACGCTCCCGTGCTCCTTCCGGTCGGTCGGGGGCCCCTACGCCGGGTGCCGGACGAGCCGGTGCAGGACCCGCGCGACGCGGGCGGCGACGCCCCCGCCCGGGCGGTGGCGCCGGGCCAGCGCGTTCTTCAGCTCCAGCCGCAGCCACTGCTCGTCGGTCATCTCGTGCCTCCCCGGGCGACCCGGGTCGCCTCCCCGGCCCCCCCGTACTCGTTGGTTTGTACAACGATCCTAGCAAGGGTGCGTTGCGTGATGCAACCCTTTGTGACTAGACTGGTCGAAGCATCCGGCGCGTCAGCGCCGAAGAGGAGGACATTGCTCGAGCGCACCTACGACGCCCAGGTCTGCTCCGTCGCCCGTGCCCTCGAGGTGGTGGGCGAGCGCTGGACCCTGCTGATCGTGCGCGACGCCTTCCAGGGCGTCCGCCGCTTCGAGGACTTCCAGCGGCGGCTCCGGCTGGCGCGGAACATCCTCGCCGACCGCCTTCAGCGCCTGGTCGCCGCGGGCGTCTTCGAGCGCACCCGCTACCAGGAGCGGCCGGAGCGCTTCGAGTACCGCCTCACCGAGGCCGGCCACGACCTCTGGCCGGCGATCGTGGCGCTGCGCAGCTGGGGCGACCGTCACATGGCGCCGGCGGGGCCGCCGGTGCGCCTCGAGCACCGCGGCTGCGGGGGCGAGGTCGAGCACCGGGTGGTCTGCGCCGGCTGCGGGCAGGCGCTGCGCGCTCGCGACGCGGCGATGCTGCCGGGCCCGGGGGCCCCGCCGGCCGCCCCCGAGCCGGTGCCGGCGGGAGCGGGAACCGCGTCCTGAGGTGAGAGGGGGGGAGGCGGTCCGGACGCCT
>JAQBPH010000249.1:0-2726 GCA_028287625.1 Chloroflexota bacterium
GGTACGGCGCGCTCGCGGGAGGTCTCGGCGCGCCAGCGGCGGAGCCGCTCGAAGACCTCCTCCGCGCCGGGGTCGAGCCCCTCGGTGGCCGCGGCGGACCGGTCGCGAGGGGCGGCGGGGCGGCTGCCCGGCCGCGGGTCGGCGATCTCCAGCGCCCGGTCGCCGCGCATCGCCTCCACCCCGTGCGGGGTGATGTCGACGGTCGGGTAGGGAGCGCCGGCGATCCGGAGCGCGCCGGCGTCGGCGAGCCGTCGCAGCAGCTCGGCCACGTCCGCCTCGCGCCAGCCGCGCAGCGCCCCGAAGGTCGGGATCGCGGAGGCGCCGGCGATGTCGCGGCTCTGCGAGCCGACCAGCACGCGCGCCAGCTTCACCATCCCCACCCGCCCGCGGAGGCGGGCCGCGGCGCTCAGCGCCTGGCGGATCGGGGTGGCGTCGAGGAGCGGCCCGCTCAGCTCGCCGCCACCGGCGCAGACGTCGCAGCGATCGCCGCAGACCGCCGCGGCGGGGTCCTCGCCGAAGTACGCGACCACGTCGAGGTGACGGCAGCGGCGGCCGGCCAGGTAGTCCATCAGCCGCTGGAAGCGCGCCTGGGCCGCCCGCCGGTGGGCGGCGACCCGGCCGTGGTCGACGGGGAGGAGGTGGGACGCCATCGGGGTCGCCACCCCGCCCTCGATGACGCCGGCGTCGCGGAGAAGCTCCCGGGCGGCGTCGCCCGCGCGGTCGGGCAGGGAGCGCACCAGCGGCTCGCGGGCGATCACCAGCCGCCAGGCGCCGGGGTCGTACCCCTCCTCCACCAGCGAGCGGTGGACCGCGCCCACGGTGACCGCGTCGGGGTGCGCGGTCTCGATGAAGAACTCGGGGAGCCGCCGGTCGGCGGGGGCGTGGACGACCACGCAGGTGGCGGGCAGCCCGTCCCGTCCGGCCCGGCCCGCCTGCTGGTAGTACTCCTCGAGGGAGAGGGGCAGGCCGGCGTGGATGACCTGGCGCACGGTGGCGATGTCGACCCCCATGCCGAACGCGCTGGTGGTGACGGCGACGCGCACCGCGCCGGTGGCGAAGCGCTCCTGGGCGAGCGAGCGCTCCTCGGCGCTGAGCTCGGCGTGGTAGAGCATGGTGGGGTGGCGGGTCTGGAGCCGCGCCGCCAGCGTCGCCGCCCGGGCCCGGGTGCCGGCGTAGACGATGGTGTGGCCGTCGCCGGGGTCGACCAGCTGGTCGATGCGCTCCATCTTGGCGCGCTCGTCGCGCACCCGCTCGGCGGCGAGGTGGAGGTTGGGCCGGGCGAAGCCGTGGACCGCCTCGAACGGCTCGCGCAGCCCCAGCCGCCGGGCGACGTCCCGGCGCACCTCCTCGGTGGCGGTGGCGGTGCAGGCGACCAGCTGGACGGGCGCGAGGGCGGCCGCGACCTCGCCGATGCGCAGGTAGTCGCGGCGGAAGTCGTGACCCCACTCGGAGATGCAGTGGGCCTCGTCGACCACGATGCGCGCCGGCCGCCGCCCGGCGAGCATCCCGCGCAGGTCGGCGCGCACCAGCCGCTCCGGGGCGACGTAGAGCAGCCGGATCGTGCCCTCCCGGTAGGCGCGCTCGATGCGCCGCTGCTCGGGAGCGTCGAGGTTGGAGTGCAGCGCCGCCGCCTCCACGCCCAGCTGCTCGAGGGCGTCGATCTGGTCCTTCATCAGCGCGATCAGCGGTGAGACCACCACCGTCGGCGCCTCGGTGAGCACCGCGGGAAGCTGGTAGCAGAGGGACTTCCCGCCCCCGGTGGGCATCACCACCATGGCGTCGCGGCCCTGGAGCACGGCCTCGACCACCTCGCGCTGGCCGGGCCGGAAGCAGTCATGCCCGAAGTGGCGGCGAAGCCCGTCGAGGAGTGCGTCGGCAGCCAGCGCCATCCCTCGCATTAAAGGTGGTCTCCGGTGCCACCCGTGGTCACGTTGCGCGCAGCCCGCCGGGGCCCTCCACGTACTCGAGGCTGCCGTCGAGGGCGGTGGAGCGCAGCCCCGCCCCCGGCGCGGCGGTGAGGCGCGGCGCCCGCGCGCTGGGGATGGCGAGCAGCCGGGGATGGGCGGCGGCGAGCAGTGCCGGGGCGACCGCACCCCCAGCCGGAGTGACCACGAGGTCGGAGGCCATCGAGCCGCCCTCGGCCGCCGCCAGCTCGTCCTGTCCCGGCGGCGGCAGCGCCCCGAGCACCAGCGCGGCCGCGCCGCCGCCGGCGACCTGCACCGCGCAGGCCACCGGGCCGGTGTCCGGCGGAGCGCCGAGGAGCAGCCGCCAGACGGTGCCGTGCCAGCTCCACGGGCGGCCGGCGGGCATCCGCACCACGGTGGCGCCGCCGGCGCGCAGCCCGTCGACCGCCTGCTCGGCGCCCGGACCCAGCCGCGCCGCGGGCACCACCACGGCACCGGCCCGGTAGCCGCCGGAGAGGCCGGCGAGCCCGGCCACGGTGCTGCGGTCGCCGCCGCTCAGCACCACCAGGTCGAGGCTGCGGGTGAGCGGCGGCAGGACCCGCCCCAGGGCGCCGACCAGCCGGGTGGGGTCGGAGCCGCCGTCGACCAGGGCGGTGGCGCCGTCGGCGGCGCGCACGAGCGTGGCCGCCGACCCGCCGGTGTCGAGCACGACCAGGTGCAGCCGGCCGTCGGGGCGGGAGAGCAGCAGCAGGGTGACCGCCGCCGTCACCGCGGCGGCGGCGGCGGCGACCACCCGGGCGCGGCCTCGGCCGCCGGGGTGCG
>JAQBPH010000251.1:0-9716 GCA_028287625.1 Chloroflexota bacterium
TGCTCCCAGCGCTGCTCGGCGGCCTCGCCGGCGACCATGTCGATGCGCCGAAGCCCCTGGCCGACGCTCGACTCGGAGAGGAGGATGGCGGCGCCCAGGTCACCGCTGCGGGTGACGTGGGTGCCGCCGCACAGCTCCCGCGACCAGCCGCCGAAGTCGACCACCCGCACCTCCTCGCCGTACTTCTCGCCGAAGAGCGCCACCGCCCCATCGGCCCTGGCCTGGGCGACGGGCATCACCACCGCGCTGCGCTCGAGGTTGCGGCGGATGGCGTCGTTGACGGCGCGCTCGACCTCGACCAGCTCGGCGGGGGTGAGCGCCCGGGGGAAGTTGAAGTCGAAGGTGGTGTGGTCGGGACCCACCCACGAGCCGCGCTGCACCACCTCCTCTCCGAGCACCAGCCGCAGCGCCCGGTGGAGCAGGTGGGTGGCGCTGTGGTGGCGGGCGACGGCGCCGCGGCGCGCGGAGTCGACCCGGGCGGTGAGCCGCAGGCCGGGGGTCAGCGTGCCCTCGTCGACGGCGACCGCGTGCACCCGGGCGCCGCTCCCCGGCGCGAGCTGGGTGTCGTTGACCCGGGCGCGACCGCCCGGCCACTCCAGGAGGCCCGTGTCGCCGACCTGGCCGCCACCCTCGGCGTAGAAGGGGCTGGGGTCGAGGAGCACCGCCGCTCCCTCCCCCGCGGCCAGCTCCGGCAGTTCCTCGAGGTCGCCGATCCGCACCACCTCGGCCTCGGCCTCGAGGGCGTCGTAGCCGACGAAGGCGGTCCCGGGCAGTGCCGCCCCACCCTCGAAGCCGGGCCTGACCACGCTCGCCCGGCTGCGCGCCCGCTGCTCGGCCATCGCCGCCTCGAAGCCGGCCAGGTCGACCTCGGCGCCGCTCTCGGTGGCGACCTCGACGGTGATCTCGACGGGCAGTCCGTAGGTGTCGTGGAGGCGGAAGGCGTCCTCCCCGGAGATGCGGCCCGCGCCCTCGACGAGCAGGCCCTCCAGCCGCTCCACGCCCTGGACCAGGGTGCGGCCGAACGCCTCCTCCTCGCCGCGCAGCACCCGCTCGACGTGCTCCCGGCGCTCGACCAGCTCCGGGTAGGCGAAGCCCATCACCTCGCAGAGGTCGCTGACGCCCGCGGCGAGCCCGCCCTGCAGCCCCAGCCGCCGGCCGTGGAGCCCGGCGCGGCGGATGATCCGGCGGAGCACGTACCCGCGCCCCTCGTTGCCCGGGGTGACCCCGTCGGCGATCAGGAACGCGCTGCTGCGCAGGTGGTCGGCGAGCACCCGCAGCGACACGGTGCGCACGGGCTGGGGCGGAGCCAGGGTGCTGCGCTGCGCGAAGCCGGCGATGAGCGGGGCGAAGAGGTCGGTCTCGAAGGTGCTGCGCACCCCCTGGATCACCGCGGTGATCCGCTCCAGTCCCATGCCGGTGTCGATGCAGGGCCGGGGCAGGGGCACGCGAACCCCCGGCTCGGGCTGGTCGAACTCGATGAAGACCAGGTTCCAGATCTCCAGCCAGCGGTCGCCCTCGCACTCCGGACCGCAGTCGACGCGCCCGCAGGAGCAGGGACCGCCCCAGTCCCAGTAGATCTCGCTGTCGAAGCCGCAGGGGCCGGTGGGACCGGGCTGCCACCAGTTGTCCTCGAGGTGGGCGACGCGCTCGCGGGGGATGCCGGCGATGCGCACCCACAGGTCCTCGGCATCGCGGTCACCGGGGTGGACGCTGGGCCGCAGCCGGGCGGGGTCGAGCCCGTACTCCCTGGTGAGCAGCTCCCACGCGAGACTGATCGCCCCCTCCTTGAAGTAGTCGCCGAAGGAGAAGTTGCCGAGCATCTCGAAGAAGGTGTGGTGGCGCGGCGAGCGCCCCACCTCCTCGATGTCGGGGGTGCGGATGCACTTCTGGCAGGAGGTGGCGCGCGGCGCCGGCGGAGTCTGCAGCCCGAGGAAGTAGGGCTTCAGCGGCACCATCCCGGCCACGGTGAAGAGCACCGACGGATCATCGTGGGTGACGAGCGAGGCGCTCGGCAGCCGGCGATGCCCCCGGCTTTCGAAGAAGTGGAGAAAACGATCCCGGATCTCTGGGCTGCGCACGGGCTCACTGGGTGAAGGGCCCGGGACGACCGTCGCGGACGGCTGCGGGCAGAGGGATCATACCGGCGGGGGCTCGGGGAACTCCCGCCGCATGCGCTCCAGGGCGGCCCGCTGCTCGCCGAAGGCGACCGGCCCGAGCATCTCGACGCGGGTGCGGTGACGCGGAGTCATACCGGCGGGGGCTCGGGGAACTCCCGGCGCATCCGCTCGAGCGCGGCCCGCTGCAGGCGGGAGACGTGCATCTGGGAGATTCCCAGCCGCTTCGCCACCTCCGTCTGGGGGAGCTGCTCGAAGAAGCGCAGCAGCATGATCTGCCGCTCGCGGGGGGAGAGGTGGGCCATCGCCTGCTCCAGCACCGCCTTCATCTCCACCCGCTCGAGGTTCTCGTCCTCCTGTCCCAGGCGCTCGCCCAGCTCCGACCCCTCCTCCTCGTCACGGCCCGGCCGGGAGGCGTCGAGGGAGATGGTGTGCTGGGCGGGCGAGACCTCGAGAGCGGCGAGGACCTCGTCGGGCTCGAGGCCCAGGCGCCCGGCGATCTCCGCCACCGAGGGCTGACGCCCCAGCTCCTGGGACAGCTGCTCCTGCGCCCGCATCGCCCGGGTGTAGTTCTCCTGGAGGCGTCGCGGCACCCGGATCGACCAGGAGCGGTCGCGGAAGTGGCGCCGGATCTCGCCCATGATGGTCGGGGTCGCGAAGGTGCTGAACTCGTTCAACAGCGACGGATCGAAGCGTTCGATCGCCTGGATGAGGCCGAGGAATCCGACCTGCTCGATGTCCTCGAGCGGCTCGCCGCGATTGGCGAAGCGCCGCGCGATGAAGCGCACCAGGTCGCCGTTGAGGTCGACCAGGCGCTCACGGACGGCGGGGTCGCGGTGGGCGGCGTACTCGCGGAGCAGCCGGCGCATCTCGTCACGCTCCGGGCTGTCCGCGGGCTTGGGGAGGGTGCGGACGCGCGTCGGAGCGGCCCCGGCGGCGGGCTCCTCGCCGGTGGTGGTGGTGGCGGCGTCGACCTGCTCCGCGCTCACGGGAGGCATGGTCTCAGAGAGCGACGTGTCGAGGCAGCACCGCCCCCTGTCCCCCGGCGCGCCGCCCTCGAGCGTGTACTCGGTGTCGGGTTCATCGAGGAGGGAACGAGATGCGGAGCTCCACGCTCTGGGTTGCCGGCGCGACCGCCGTCAGCATCGGCGCCGCCACCACCGCCGCCGCCGCCGGTCCGCTCGGCCACCAGCGCCTCGCCGCGGCCCCGGCGACGGGGTCCCCGGCGGTGTCGCAGCCGCTGAGCGCGAGCCTCGCCGCGTCCGACCCCGCCCTCGGCCGGCGGAGGGGCCAGCGCGGAGCCGCCCCCGCACCGGTCGCGAAGGTCACGCTCACCGAGGCCAGCAGCGGCCAGGCGATCACGGTGAAGCCCGGCACCGAGATCGACGTGACCCTCAGGCCCGACTCCGGCCAGCGCTGGAGCCAGCCCCGCAGCGACCGTCCGCAGGCCGTCGGCGGAGGCCACGGCGGCGGGGGCTGGGGCGGACCCGGCGGCCGTCAGGCCGCCCCCGATCTCGGCCCCGGCGGCCAGCGCGACGGCAGCACCCACGCCGTCTTCTTCGCGCGCGGGACCGGCGACGCCACCCTCAGCTCCGCCGAGCGCAGCGGCAGCCTCCTCCTCCTCAAGCCACCCACGACCAGCAGGAGCTGGAGCGTGAAGGTCATCGTGTCCGGCCCTGCCCCCGCAGGGCCGAAGCCCAGGGCCGCCACGCAGGCGGCGGTCGAGCCCGCCGCCCAGGCGGCGCCGGCGACGGTCGACGTCTCCCGCCTGGTCACCCCCGTGGCCCCGGCGGTGCAGCGTCTGCTGGTGACCCTGCCCCGGCTCTGAGCCTGGTGCGGGCGGCCGTCCGAAGGGCGGCCGCCCTTCTCCGGCCTCTGGGCGACGCTCAGCCGAGGCGGTACTTGGTGAGCCGGACGCGGAGGCCGCCGGTGCGCTCGTCGACGCGGTAGCGGCAGTCGTCGACGAAGAGGCCCATCACCCGAAGGGCGAGGTCGTGGTGCTGGGCGGTCACCGGCTCGACGGCGACGCGGGAGCCGGGGTCGGCGCCACAGGGGGCATCCGGGTCGCCCTCGCGGGCGCAGATGCTGCGGACCTGGACCTCGAGCCGCCGGTCCTCCAGCTTGAAGCTGAGGCGGATCTGGCCGCGGCCGCGGTCGGCGGTGCGGTCCGCGACCGCGATGGCGTTCTGGCACGCCTGGGCGACGGCGATGACCAGGTCGTCGATGGCCTCGACGCCGAAGCCGGCGACGCACCCGAAACCGGCGACGGCCCGCTTGGCGACGACGATGTAGCTCGGGTCGGCGGGGATGCGCAGCTCTGACGTGTTCGTGACGGCCATCGTGGTCACGAGATACCCGGGGTGCCGGGCGCCCAAACCATCGGCGGCGCCTAGGCGGGGGTGAGGGGCGCGGGCTCGGCGCCGCGCCCGTCGAGGAGGGCGCGGCCGGCGTGATCACCGTTCGGCGCCGTCTCGAGGTCGGGGAGCACGATGTGCGTGGGCCCGGCGGCATCGGGGTCACCACGCCCCAGGAGACGCTGCAGGCGCTCGCGGCTCGTGGCCCGGTTCAGCTGGGCGATGGCCGCTCCGACGAGGATGCCGGTGGCGGCGCCGACGCCATAGACCACGGTGCGCGAGGGCATGGAAAGCGACCTCCTGGGCGTCGGCTGCAGATCCTGGAACCGGCCCGATTATACGGGCGCCCCGGCGCCGGCCCCCGGACCGCCGCACTATCGTCGCGGCCGGCCGGCCGGGCTCTCGGGTGCGGTGACGTAGGCGCCGCCCGCCTGGAGGACGGCGATCACCACCGCGTCGGCGACCGGATGCACGACACCGATGGCCGGGAAGGCGAGGTAGCCGGACCCGGCCACGATCTCCCCGCCGATCAGCCCGGCGGCCGACAGGAGCAGCGTCCAGGGATAGGGGCCGCGTCCGGGGACGACGAGGCGGGTCACCTGCGTCGCGATGAGCACGAGCAGGGCGGCGAGCACGAGGCCGGGACTGGGACGCAAACCCTCAGACCAGCACTGGAGGGGATGGGAACGGTCCCTGCACCGGCCGCACCAAGGGCTGGTCCCCAGGACCAGGTGGGGTTCCGCACGTCGCCGTTCCCCTTCCCGGCAGGCCCCGAAGGGCCCGGGCACGAGGGCGGACGCCAGATGTAGGAGCCCCGATGTGGAGAGTGTTGGTCCAGCCGCTTGTGAGGCGCTGACCGGTCAGGGACGCGGCCATGGTACCCCAGCAGAACGGCACCTCAACCCTGTTGCAGGACCGTCGCCGCGGGGCCGCCGGCGGGCTCAGCGTGCCGGCGGCCGGGGCCGCAGCGCGATGCCCAGCTCCTCGAGCTGGGCGGGGTCGACCTCCGCGGGAGCGTCGGTCATCAGCTCCTGTGCCTGCTGGTTCTTGGGGAAGGCGATCACCTCGCGGATGTTCTCCTCGCGCAGGCCCTCCATCACCAGCCGCTCGACCCCGGCGGCGAACCCGCCGTGGGGCGGGACCCCGTACTGGAAGGCCTCGAGGAGGAAGCCGAACTTCGCCTGCGCCTCCTCGTCGCTCATCCCCAGGGCGCGGAAGACCCGCGCCTGCACCTCGGGATCGGTGATCCTGATGCTGCCGCTACCGATCTCGCGACCGTTGAGCACGATGTCGTAGGCGCGTGAGCGGATCCGCAGCGGGTCGCTCTCCAGCAGCTCGACGTCGTCGGAGTGGACCATCGTGAAGGGGTGGTGGAGCGGCGACAGCGCGCCGGTCTCCTCGTCGCGCTCGAACATGGGGAACTCGGTCACCCAGATCATGTCGAGCCGGTCCGGATCGAGGAGGCCGCGCTCGCGGCCGAGATGGACGCGCAGCGCACCCAGGGAGGCGGCCACCACGGCGGGGCGGTCCGCGACCATGAGCACGGCGTCGCCGGGAGCCGCCCCGGTGATCTCACCGATGCGGTCGAGCTCCTCGGCGCTGAAGAACTTGGCGATGCCGCCCTCCCAGCCCTGCTCGCGGCGCCAGAGATGGGCGAGTCCGCGCGCCCGGAAGGTCGAGACCACGCCGGTGAGCTCGCCCTCGATGCGTCCGCGGGTGAGGTCGGCGCCGCCGGGGACGGCGATCGCCTTCACCACCCCGCCCCTCGCCACCGCGTCGGCGAAGACGCGGAAGCCGCAGCCACGCGCCACATCGGTGAGATCTCGCAGCTCCAGGCCGAAACGCGTGTCCGGCTTGTCGCTCCCGTAGCGCTCCATCGCCTCGTGCCAGGTCAGCCGCGGGAAGGGGGTGCGGATGCGCCCCTGGAACCCCGCCCCCTCCCAGGCGCTGGAGATCACCTGCTCGAGCACCGCGAAGATGTCCTCCTCGTCGACGAACGACATCTCCAGGTCGAGCTGGGTGAACTCCGGCTGGCGGTCGGCGCGCAGGTCCTCGTCGCGCATGCAGCGGGCGATCTGGAAGTAGCGGTCGAGACCGGCGACCATGCAGAGCTGCTTGTACAGCTGCGGCGACTGGGGCAGCGCGTAGAAGCGTCCCGGGGAGACCCGGCTGGGGACGAGGTAGTCCCGGGCGCCCTCGGGGGTGGCGCGGATCATCATCGGCGTCTCGATCTCGAAGAAGCCGAGCGACTCCATGGCGCGGCGCAGGCCGCCGATGAAGCGGGCACGGGCGCGCAGGTTGCGCTGCAGGCGGGGACGGCGCAGGTCGAGGTAGCGGTGGCGCAGCCGCAGCCGCTCGTCGACCTCCGACTCCTCGTTCACCGGGAACGGCGGGGTGCGCGCCGCGGACAGCACGGTGCAGGCGGTGGCGTGGAGCTCGACCTCGCCGGTCTCCAGCTTGGGGTTGACGTTCCCCCCGCGGGGACGCAGCTCGCCCTCGATGCGCAGCACCCACTCCTGGCGCACCCGCTGCGCGGTCTGGTGGGCCTCGGGGGCGGTGGCGGGGTTGAAGACCACCTGGAGGATGCCGCTGCGATCGCGGAGGTCGACGAACTTCAGGCCGCCGTGGTCGCGGTGGTGGTCGACCCAGCCGTACACGGTGATGTGCCTGCCGGCATCGGCGATCCGGGGCTCGCCGCAGGGGGTTCGCTCGGTCGCCATCAGGCGGCGCGCCCGGCGGCGAGGGCGGCGGTCACCGCGTCGACGACCCCGGCGGCGGGGTGCCGTTCCTGGGTGCGCCGGCCGAGGTCGCGGACCATCGCGGCGCCCTCGCGGACCTCGTCCTCGCCGACGATGACGCAGAGTCGCGCGCCGAGCCGGTCGGCGTTCCTCAGCTTGCGGTCGAGCTTGCGGTCGCTCGCGTCCAGAACCGTGCGCACGCCGGCGGCGCGGAGCACCCGGGCCAGCTGCGCGGCCGGCTGCGCCTCGGCGGGGCCGAGCGAGCAGACCACCACGTCGCAGGCCGGCTGCGGCGCCGGGGCCGAGCCCTGCTCACCCGCCACCAGCAGCAGCCGCTCGACCCCGAAGGCGTAGCCGATCCCCGGGGTGGCGGGGAAGCCGATGGCCTCGGCGAGACCGTCGTAACGACCGCCCCCGCCGAGCGAGTTCTGGGCGCCCTGGAGCGAGCTGTGCCAGTACTCGAAGGCGGTGTGGGCGTAGTAGTCGAGGCCGCGCACCAGCCGCGGGTTGTGCTCGGCGGCGACCCCCGCCGCCTCCAGACCGCCGCGCACCGCGGCGAAGTACGCGGCGCTGCTCTCGCCGAGCGAGTCGGTGATCACCGGCGCCGCGTCGCGCAGCGACTCGTCGCGCTTGCAGTCGAGCAGGCGCAGCGGGTTGATCTCCAGCCGGCGGCGGCAGTCGTCGCAGAGGCGGTCGGCGAGCGGCCGGTAGTAGGCGAGCAGCGCCTCGCGATAGCGCATCCGGTCGTCGAGGTCGCCGAGGCTGTTGACCTGCAGCACCACACCGCTCAGCCCCAGCGCCTGGAGGAAGCGCCAGCCCACCTCGATGACCTCGACGTCGAGCTCGGGGCTGCGCTCCCCGATGCACTCGATGCCGACCTGGTGGAACTGGCGGTAGCGCCCCTTCTGGGGGCGGTCGTAGCGGAACATGGGGCCGGCGTAGTGGGTGCGCACCGGCCGCGCCTCCTCGAGGAGATTGGCCTGGAGCACGGCGCGCAGCACGCCGGCGGTGCCCTCCGGCCGCAGCGTCAGCGAGCGCCCGCCACGGTCGGAGAAGGTGTACATCTCCTTGTCGACCACGTCGGTGCCGGTGCCCACCCCGCGCTCGAACAGCTCGGTCTGCTCGAAGACGGGGGTGTCGATGGGACGGTAGCCGTGGAGCTCAGCCGCCTCGGCGTGCACCGCGTGGAGCCACCGCCACGCCGTGGCGGTGTCGGGAAGCAGGTCGTGGGTGCCCCGGGGGGCGCTGAGCGGAGGCACAGCGCGGGAGTCTAGCCGCGGTGGGCGCGGTGAGGACGCCTAGCTCGCCTCGCGGGCGACGGTGTGCACATCGCGGATCGCCTCGAGGCGCTCCAGCAGGCGGCTCAGCTGGGTCAGGCTCTGGATCTCGACGATGGTGGAGATCACCGCGGTGCGGTCGTCGAAGACCTGGACGTCGGCACCGCTCAGGTTGATCTTCGACTCGGCGATCACCGCGGCGATGTCGCGGAGCAGCCCGGTCCGGTCCCAGGCCTCGATCTTGATGCCGACCGGGTAGAGCTGGCGGGCGCCGCGCTCCCACTCCACGTCGACGAGCCGGGCGGCGTCGGCGGCGTTGACGATGTTCACGCAGCCGGTGCGGTGCACGGAGACGCCCTTGCCGCGGGTGATGTAGCCCTTGATCGGCTCGCCTGCGACCGGCTTGCAGCACTGCGACAGCGAGGTGAGCACGTCGCCGACGCCGAGCACCCGCACCTCTCCGGTGGGCCGCGGGGTGCTGGTGAGTGGGATGGTGAGCACGCGGTCGTCGCGCTGCTCGGTGGGCCCGCCCTCCTCCATCGCGGTGTAGCGGAGCACCGCCGAACGGGCGCTGATGTCGCCGTAGCCGACCGCGGCGACGAAGTCGTCGACCGAGCCGAACTTGAACTCGTGGGCCAGCTCGAGCAGGCGGTCGTCCTTGACCGTGCCGAGCGCGAGCTGGCGCATCCGGCGGAACTCCTTGTCGAGCTGCTCACGGCCCTTCTGGATGTTCTCCTCGCGCCGCTCCTTCTTGAACCAGCCGCGGATCTTCTCGCGGGCGCTGCTGGTCTTGACGAAGGTGAGCCAGTCGCGCGACGGGCCGTGCGGACCCTTGGTGGTGAGCACCTCGACGATGTCGCCGTTCTCGAGCACGTGGTCGAGCGGCACCATGCGCCCGTTGGTCTTGGCGCCGATGCAGCGGTGGCCGACCTCGGTGTGCACCCGGTAGGCGAAGTCGACCGGGGTGCTGCCCGCGGGCAGCGAGCGGACGTCGCCCTTGGGGGTGAAGACGAAGACCTCGTCCTGGAAGATGTCGACCTTGACGGTGTCGACGAAGGTCTCGGCGTCGAGCACCTCCTTCTGCCAGTCCATGAGCAGGCGCAGCCAGGTGAAGCGCTCGTCGAAGCGGTCGTCGTGGAGACCGCCCTCCTTGTAGCGCCAGTGGGCGGCGACGCCGTACTCGGCGGTCTGGTGCATCTCGTGGGTGCGGATCTGCACCTCCATGGCCTCGCC
>JAQBPH010000254.1:0-4902 GCA_028287625.1 Chloroflexota bacterium
CCGCTCAATCGGCCGATGACCGAGACGGTCATCTACGAGCTCCACGTGGGCGGGTTCACGAAGTCACCGTCGTCAGGGGTCAAGAATCCCGGCACCTACGCGGGGGTGATCGAGAAGATCCCCTACCTTCAGCAGCTGGGCATCACGGCGGTGGAGCTCATGCCCGTCTTCGCCTTCGACATGAAGGAGGAGATCAGGACCGCCCCGGACGGGACGTCGCTGCGGAACTACTGGGGCTACAGCCCGATCAATCTCATGAGCCCGCACCACTGGTACTGCGTCGCCCCTGAGGAGGCGTCGCACGTCCGCGAGTTCCGCGACCTGGTCAAGGCTCTGCACCGGGCCGGGATCGAGGTCATCCTCGACGTCGTCTTCAATCACACGAGCGAGGGCAACGAGAACGGCCCCACCATCAACTTCCGCGGCCTGGACAACAGCACCTTCTATCACCTGGAGGCCTCGGACCGGCAGTACTACAGCAACTACTCGGGCTGCGGCAATACTCTGAACTGCAACCATCCCATCGTCGGCAGCATGCTCGAGGACTGCCTGGACTTCTGGCGGACGCAGATGCACGTCGACGGCTTCCGCTTCGACGAGGGCTCGATCCTCTCGCGTGGCCAGGACGGCGCCCCCATGGCGTTTCCCCCCGTGCCCTGGAGCATCGAGCTCTCGGAGACGCTGGCCGACACCAAGATCATCGCCGAGGCCTGGGACGCGGGAGGCCTGTACCAGGTCGGGCACTTCCCCGGCCTGCGGTGGGCGGAGTGGAACGGCCGCTATCGCGATGACATCCGGCGTTTCGTCAAGGGCGAGCCCGGACTGGTCGGCAGCGTCGCCGCGCGCATCGCCGGCAGCGCGGACATCTACCAGTCGGTCCACAAGCTTCCCACCAACAGCGTCAACTTCGTCACCTGTCACGACGGCTTCACCCTCAACGACCTGGTCTCGTACAACTCCAAGCACAACGAGGGGAACGGCGAGGGCAACCGGGACGGCGTGAACGACAACGACAGCTGGAACTGTGGTGCCGAGGGCGCCACCGAGGACCCGGCGGTCGAGGCGCTGAGGCGCAGGCAGATCAAGAACCTCACCGCCCTCCTCCTGCTCTCCCAGGGCGTCCCCATGATCCTGGGCGGCGACGAGGTCAGGCGCACGCAGCACGGCAACAACAACGCGTACTGCCAGGACAACCCCGTGGGCTGGTTCGACTGGACGCTGGTCGAGAGAAACGCCGAGACGCTGCGGTTCTTCCGGGAGATGATCGCCTTCCGCAAGCGCCACCCGGTGCTGCACCATGCCCGGTTCCTGAGCGGGAATGGCATCAACGAGCGTGGCCTTCCCGAGGTGAGCTGGCACGGGTGCGAGCTGGGCCGGCCGGGCTGGTCGGATCCGAGCTCGTCGGTGCTGGCCTTCACCCTGGGCGGTGCCAATGATGGCACCGACATCCACGTGATGCTGAACATGCACTGGGAAGACCTGGCATTCCAGATCCCCGCGATCGGCGGTCGCCGCAGCTGGTTCAGGGCGGTCGACACCTCCCTGGCCCAGCCTGACGACATCGCAGGCCCCGGCCAGGAGGTGCTGATCACCACCGCCGGCACATACCGCGTCAACGCGCGCAGCGTTGCCGTTCTGATCTCGAGGCAGTAGGCAAGGAGATCCTCCTGTGGACAAGATGCACTTCACCTTCTCGGACACCATCGCCGGGTATGTCAGCTCGGCGGGTGACCCCAAGCAGGGGACGTTCGGCCTGACGACGAGCGACGGCCGGGAGTTCCTCGTGAAACTGACCGACGCCACCTATGCGGAGGGCATCCGCAACCTGAACGAGCCGTTCCAGAATCCGGGCGTGCCGATCGCCGATCTCCTGGGGCCGGGGCGCTTCCTCTTCGCCTACGGCGTCTTCTACCCGGAGGGCGGCGACCACAGCTTCGAGGCCAAGCACATCGTGGTGGTGGGCGACGGCCCGGGCGACTGGCGCTTCGAGCAGCCGGAGTGGTGGATCAACCAGGTCCGCGGGCTGGCGGAGTTCTACATGAACGCGCAGTTCCCGGACGGCGTCATCGACTATGCCAACTACCGCACCCAGCTGACGCTCGAGGGCCAGAAGATCCCCAGCACACGGCAGGAGACCGACACCATCTCGCGCATGGTGTATGGCTTCGCAAGCGCCTACCTGCTGCTGGGCGACGACCGCTACCTCGAGGCCGCTGAGAAGGGTACCGAGTACCTCCGTGACCATCTGCGCGCGATCGACGAGCACGAGGAGACCGTGTACTGGTACCACGCCGCCGACGTCGCGGGCGCTCACGAGCGGAAGATCTTCGCCTCCGAGAACGGCGACGACCTCGACGCCATCCCCGCGTACGAGCAGATCTACGCGCTGGCGGGTCCGGTGCAGACCTACCGTGCGACCGGCGACCCGCGCATCCTCAGCGACGCGCAGATGACCATCAACCTGTTCGACCGCTACTTCATCGACAAGGAGAAGGGCGGATACTTCTCGCACGTCGACCCGGTGACCATGGACCCGCGCGCCGAGTCGCTGACGCACAACCGCGCCAGGAAGAACTGGAACTCGGTGGGCGACCACGCGCCCGCCTACCTGATCAATCTGTGGCTGGCCACCGGCGACCAGCGATACGCGGACATGCTCACCTACTGCGCCGACCAGATCGTCACGCACTTTCCCGACTACGAGCACAGCCCGTTCGTCAACGAGAAGTTCCTCGAGGACTGGTCACCGGACCACGAGACGCCCCTCCAGAAGAACCGCGCCATCGTCGGCCACAACCTCAAGATCGCCTGGAACCTGATGCGCATCCAGCACCTCCATCCGGATGAGCGCTACGTGGGGCTCGCCCGCAAGATCGCCGAGGTGGTGCCTGACGTCGGGCGGGACAGGCAGCGTGGCGGCTGGTACGACATGGTGGAGAGGGAGCTCCAGCCCGGAGAGGACTTCCACCGCCTGATCTGGCACGATCGCAAGGCCTGGTGGCAGCAGGAGCAGGGCATCCTGGCGTTCCTCATCCTCGCGGGCTCCCTGAAGGAGGCGGATCACCTGCGGCTGGCCCGCGAGTCGGCCGCCTTCTACAACGCCTGGTTCCCGGACAACGACTCCGGGGGCGTGTACTTCAACGTGCTGGCCTCCGGCATCCCCTACCTGCTCGGCACCGAGCGGCTGAAGGGCAGCCACTCGATGTCCGGCTACCACTCCTTCGAGCTCTGCTACCTCGCGTCCGTGTACACCAACCTGCTGCTCACCAAGCAGCCGATGGACTTCCACTTCAAGCCGCAGCCGGGCGCGCTGAAGGACAACATCCTGCGCGTGCAGCCGGACATCCTTCCGCCGGGCAGCGTGAGGATCGATGCGGTCTGGCTCAACGACGCCCTCTACGCGAACTTCGACGCCGAGGCCATGACGGTGACGCTTCCGCCGCCCCAGCCGGAGCCGGCCCTCCCGCATCTGCTGCAGACGCGTCCCAGGTGGGCCGGCGATCCCCGGCAGCTGTCGCTCTCGGCGCCCCAGGAGCTGAACATCCGCGTGCGCATCGTGCCGGCGGGGCTCTCGTTCGCGTCCGATCTCGACGTCGATGACGGGGTCGCCTCGCTGACCATGAAGGGGGTCCTGGACGACGTCGCCGCGCCGGCCTTCCGGCAGGAGCTGACCCGTGCCATCGGGACCGCGCCGAAGCGGCTCGTCCTGCACCTGGAGAAGGTCCAGTCGATGTCCGCGCAGTGCGCCCGGGTCTTCATGTTCGTGCAGAAGAACCTCGGCGTGGATGCGGACGTGTACGTGGTGGGAGCCGGCGAGGCGGTCCGGCAGACGCTCCAGGACGTGGGAGCGCTGGACGGGGCGACCGTCCAGGACACCTACGAGGCGGTGAGCCTGGCCGGCGCGGGAGCGGGCAGGTGACGGGGATGGTCGACCACCGCGGAGGTGTCTCCGTGGCCGGGCTGCCAGCCTCCGCTGAGGCCCCCGCGGAGGCCGCTGTCCGGGCCTTCGTCTACGCCTGGTACCGCCTGCTGGACGAGCATGCGCCCGTCGAGCAGTACCTCCCGCTGCTCTCGGACGATGTGGAGCTGGTCTTCCCCGAGGCAACGCTCACGGGCCCGGAGGGATTCACCGCCTGGTACCGCGGCGGCTCGGAGAAGTTCAGCAGCCTTCCCGGCGTCATCAACGTGTTCTTCGACGAGGTCCATGAGCTGAAGCGTGTGGACGTCTCGCTCGACGATGGCGCTCCGGGAGCGGGCGGCCATACGTCCGTCCTCGTCGTGGTGAGATGGGAGGCGCACCGTTGGACGCCACCCAACGCCAGGAGCGATGTCCTCCGGTTCGACGCGTGGCAGCGCTGGGTGGTCGGGCTCTCGCCCCAGGGCCGTCCGGTGCTCCGGCGGTACATCGTGGACAGGCTCGAACCCCTCCAGGGGTCGGGCGCGCTGTGACCGACGACATTACGCAGACGAGGCGATGACCATGACTGACAGCACGAACGGCGCCGCGCCCGGTGGTGCGACCACCGGCACGGTGCCCAGCACGGGCGAGATCGTCGACGCCTACTACCGCCACGCCAACGCGGGGGACTGGGCGAGCTGGCTGGGCCTGTTCAGCGACGATGTGGTGGGCGACGAGCAGATCGCAGGCCACTTCGCGGGCATCGACGTGCTGAAGGGCGCTGTCGACGGCATCGCCAGGGGCTACTCGAAGTTCAGGATGTACCCGGTGCGGGTGGTGGTCGACGGGGAGGCGGCCTGCGTCATCTGGCGCAACGACTCCGCCAACGCCGCGGGCGTTCCCATCGGCTATCCCAAGGAGCCCAGCCGGCAGGTCATCGGCGCCAACTACTTTCAGGTGCAGCACGGGAGGATCGTGTACATGCGGACCATCCACGACACCCG
>JAQBPH010000266.1:0-3440 GCA_028287625.1 Chloroflexota bacterium
GCAGCCGTCCGCTCCAGCCGCGGCCGTGCAGGGCGCGCTGGTAGAGGCGGTCGCGCTCGCCGGCGGTGAGCACGGGAACGGCGAGCACCCGGGCGAGCTCGGCGGCGAGGGAGGCCAGTCCGGCGACGCGATCGGGCAGCCCCGCGGGGAGTGAACGCCCCTCGAGGGCGTCGTCCAGCCGCTCGATGTCATCGATCACCGGCGCCCTCCTCGCGGCGGCGCCCGGTGCGCTCGGCGGGCAGCGGCGCTCCCAGCCGCCGGCGCAGGGTGGTCAGGGCACGGAAGGTCAGCAGCTTCACCGCCCCCTCGCTCCGGCCCATGATCTCGGCGATCTCGCGGTTGCGCAGCTCGCCGCTGAAGCGCAGCAGCACCGCCTGGCGCTGGTCGCCGGGCAGCGCCGCCACCGCGGCCCGCACCTCGGCGGCGCGGTCGTCCCAGACCGCCGCGTCCTCGGGGCCGGGCGCGCCGTCGCCGATCTGGGGGTTGAGCTCGATCCAGCCGGGGCGGCGGCGGTCGCGGGCCACCAGGTTGGCGGCGACCCGGTAGAGCCACGCGGAGTAGGGCACGCCACGCCACTCGAAGCGAGGCAGCTCCTCGATCGCCCTGGCGAAGGTGGCGGCGGTCACGTCCTCGGCGAGCTCCCGGTTCTGTGTCAGGGTCAGGGCGTAGGCGAAGATCTGGTCGACGTAGCGCTCGTAGAGCGGCGCGAAGGCCCCCCGGTCACGCTGCGCGGCAAGAATGAGATCGCGCTCGGCGAGAAGGTCGGCCTCGCTGCGATGGGCCACTCAGCCGGGCCTCGTGCGGACGCGGTCCACGATCAGAATCCCCACCAGAGCACCGAGTTACGCGTTCGCATCGCACCGCCCTGCATCCGGCCACCTTGCCACAGGGAGCGCCGGGCCCGACAGACGGGGGTGCCGCGGTGCGAACATATGCACGCTGCCCGAGATCCGGGCGGGGCGGGGGGCCATGTCTCCCCTGGGAGGGAAGCGCCGTGCCGCGACGCGATCGATCCGCGCGAGTGCTCGCTCGAGCTCGTCTCTGGGCTCCCCTGGTGGTGGTGGCCGCCGTCCCGGTGAGCGTCCTCGCCGCCGGCGGCTCCACCCCCGCGGGCGGGTCCGGCGCCGCGCTCGCCGCGGTCAGCGTGCCCTCGGCCACCTCCACGACCACCGGCATCGGCCGCTCCATCTGCCGCATCGTGGGCACGCCCGCGTGCACGGACTCGCCCAGCAGCAGCGACACCGGCAGCGCGACCGACACGGGCGGCGACACGACCACCGCCGGCGGCAGCAGCGCGCTCGCTCCGCCGGACACCGGCGTCTGCAGCAACGTCAAGCTCCCCGGTGTCTGTCGCACCAGCTCGCAGTCGAGCACCGTGACGGTGCAGCCGCCCGGCTCCGCCACCGACACCTCGACGAGGACGAAGTCGACGCGCACCGCCAAGGCGACCACGAAGACGAGGTCGAGGTCGGCGGCGTCCACGGTGACCGTCACCGTCACCCAGTCGAGCACCGCCTCCTCGCCGGCGACCGCCGCCGCCACCACCACCACGCCATAGCCCGTCAGGGCACCACCGGGGCCTCCCGGATCCGGCGCACCAGGTCGGCGACGTAGAGGACCAGGGTGCCTCCCACCAGGGGGATGCCCAGGACCAGCGCGGCCACGTCGACGGGTCCGTGGGCGATGCGCACCCACATGAGGATGAAGAACACCCAGCCCACCGCGATGGTGTTGCGCCGTCCCCAGTGGGTGTGGCTCAGCACGGGACGGCGGTGGCCGAGGAACACGATGGGGGTGGCGAGCAGCGGGCCGACGTAGCGCAGCACGATCAGCCCGCACAGCCACCAGGGGAGGATGCCGACCAGGGCGCCCCCGACCGCCGCCATGGCGAAGAAGAGCGCGTCGCCGGCGGGGTCGAGGGCGCGGCCGAGCTGGGTGAGCGGCCCGATGCGCCGCGCGATCCAGCCGTCGACGGCGTCGAGCATGGCCAGCGGGCCGCCGATCGAGCACCACAGGATCAGGCCCAGGTCGCCGGACAGCGGCAGGGCGGCGCTGAGCAGCAGCGGCAGGCAGGACCAGGCGCGCAGCGCGGTGAGCCCGTTGGGGATCCCGTAGTAGTCGATGCGAGGGCCGTCGGGATGGATGAACAGCAGGGTGGCGCCGCCCACCAGCACCAGGCCGAAGAAGAGCCACCAGAGGGCGGCGCCGAGGGCGGCGAGCAGGGCCGCCTGGACGGACACCAGCTGGGCGATGCCGACGGCGTAGGCCTCGGTGAAGGCGAACCCGGCGATCAGCCAGCGGGTCAGCGACCGGCGCAGCGCCGGGCGTCCGCGGAGCAGCCCGAACGCCTCGCCGTACAGGGCCACCAGCCCCCCCACCCCGGATCGTGGCGAGGGGGTGGCCCCCACATCGTCCACCGCGCCCTCCCCGGCACCCGGGCTACTTGACGGCCAGGCAGGTGACGGTCTTGAAGACACCATCGATGCGCTGGATCTTCTCGACGATGAGAGCGCCCACCCCGGCGACGTCCCCCGCCTCCACCTGGGCGATGACGTCGTACTCCCCGGTGATGGCGTCGGACTGGACGATGCCGTCCTGGCCCGACAGGTGCGAGACGACGTCCATCGCCCTCCCCGGCTGGGTGCTGATGAGCACGTAGGCGCGCACCATTGTCGTCCTCCTCCGGCGGGGCCGCCGCTCCCACTCGGCGCCGACTGTAGCACCGCACCGGGGAATGTCCACGCCTACCGGCCGGACACCCACCCCCGACAGGAGTGACGTGCGTCCATCCACGTCGCAGCGTTCGGGACAACCGATGACTTTGTTGTTTTCGCAGGCTTTGTTACGATCAGGAGTGGACGGCACGCGGCCCCCTGATGGGGTGTACGATCCCTCACGGGAGCCCCTGCAGGGAGCCCCATTTCACCATGCAACTCACCCCTTCCTGGCGGGCGGACCGGAAACGGTTCGCCCGCTCTTTGGTTCCCGGCCCTCGATGCCCATCCTCGGCCTGATCGCACGCGTCCTCGCCCGGATCGCCCTTCTCGGCGCGCTCCAGGCGCTGCGACGGCGCGCGGGTGGGGCACCGCCCCCCTGGCGCACCCCGGGCCCCGGTCCCACCCGGCAGCCGCCGCCGGCGCCCGCCTCTCCCGCCGACGCCGAGCGCGCCCGACGGGTGGTGCGCCTGGTCGCCGAGTCGGCGCGGATCGGCGTGCGCGTGGTGCTGCTCACCGGCTTCCTCGGCGCCTTCGCGGTGCTGCTCACCGCCGGCACCACCGCCACCACCCTGGGGCCGCGCTGGCTCGGGATCGTCCTCCTCGTCCTCGCCGCCGCCGCCCTGGTGCTCGCGCTGCGCGAGCTGCGCGCCGCCTGGAGGCTGCGCGTCGCCCAGGTGCGCCGCCGCCGCGCCGAGCGTCTGACCACCCCGGACGTCCGGTAGA
>JAQBPH010000324.1:0-7457 GCA_028287625.1 Chloroflexota bacterium
GTGGCGGTCGTCGAGGCTGGGGACGGGGAGCGTCATGCTCATCCCTCCGCCGGGATCGTGTAGAAGGGGAAGACGAGGTTGCGGCGGTCGTTGGTGCCGCTCACCGAGTAGCTGACGTCGACGTACAGGACGCCTGCGCCGGCCGGATCCTGGCTGAGCTCGACCTCCTCGACCTCGATGCGCGGCTCCCAGCGTTCCAACGCGACCCGCACCTCGTGCTCCATCCTCGCCATCGTGCTCGGATCGGCGCCCGCGAAGACATAGTCGTGGATGCCGCATCCGAACTCGGGGCGCATGGGACGCTCGCCCCTGGCCGTCCCGAGGATGAGTCGCATGCTCTCCTCGATCTCCCGGAGGCCGGACACCAGCGCGATCCTCCGCGTTGGGTCGGTTCGCAGTGGGAACGCCCATCCGGAGCCGATGAAGTCCTGGCTCATCACTCTCTCCTCACCCGATGAGCACGGTCGTGACCGTGGGCATGGCGGTCCCCGGCGTCAGGCAGCAGGTGCACGTCGAGGTGGCGGTGGCCGCCGGTGTGCCGCCGATGAGCACGGTCGGACTGCCGCTCACCACCTGGCCCCTCTGCAGCGGAGGGGCGAGGTGCGGGTCGCTGGGGTGCAGGCCGACGTGCGGAGGGAGGTTGATGCCGGACGAGCCGAGGACGGCGGCGGGCTTGCCGCCGATGAGCACCGTGGCCACCGTCCCCATGGTGATCGGGGCCGAGAACGGCAGCGGCGCGGGTGAGGGCATGGGGGCGCCGAGCGGGCCCGGAATCTGGTGGATGCCCGGCGGGCAGGGGCCCATGATCTGATCTCCCATGACGAGCGGTGGAGCAGCCATGTCAGTTGATCTTCACCATCGAGCCCTTGATCTCGGTGATCGCGCTGCTCTCCACTGTCACCCCGGCGTTTCCCTTGAGGCTCAGATTGGTCTGGGCCTCGATGGTGATGTCCTGCTGCGATGTCAGCGACATCGACTGCTGCGATTCGATCGTCACCTTGCCCTGGCAGGAGATGTGGATGGTGGAGTCGGTCTCCTTCAACGCCACCTTCAGCTTGCCGTCGCTGGTGATCAGCGCGATGCCCGACTTGCCGGCGTCGTCCAGGAGCACGATGCGATGCCCGCGGCGCGAGACGAACCCGCGCCGCTTCACCTTGCCGTGATCGAAGAGGCCGTCGCCGAGCCGCGGCTTGTCCTTGCCGTTGTAGAGGCCGCCGATCACGTAGGGCCGGCGGACGTCCCCGAACTCGAAGGCGACCAGGACCTCGTCGCCGACCTCGGGGATGAAGACGGCGCCGCTCTGCGGACCGGCGCCCAGCTGTGCCAGCCGGGCCCAGTCGCTTTCGTAGTCGTCGGACAGCCATGGGAACTTCAGCTTCACCCGGCCGGTGTCGTCGGGGTCCTTGTTGTCGGTGACCAGGGCGCTCACCACCCCATTGACGGGAGGACCACCCGCGGAGGCGGCGCCGTTGCTGGCGCCGAGCGACACCAGCCCGAGCAGCGACCGCTCCTGCCGGCCGCTGACGGTGAAGCGGGTGCGGTAGCCCAGATCGTCGAAGATGTGCCGGGCGCGGGTCAGCGTGTAGCGTCCGACAAAGCTCTCGGCCACCAGCCCCACGCTCACGGCGGTGCCTGCCGTGAGGCGGGGGTTGCCCCGAGCGAGTCCCTCCGCCTCGGCGAATGCGCTGCCGACCTGCTCGGCGATCGCCTTCGCGGCGGTGTCGACCTCGCTCTGTGAGGAGAGCGGCCGGTCGACGGTGACATGGGGCTGGGCATTGAACCTCGCCGCGATGGCCCCCGGGCGATCCCGCAGCTGCGCGCTCACGGTGGCCGCCGTGGCGGTGCCCACCACGGCCACCTTCTGCTTCGGGTCCCATCCGCGCACATGCACCTCCGAGACCTGCTCGGATGAGGTCACTCGCGGTGAGAACTCGAGGAGGTCCTGTCCCAGCACCAGCTGCAGCGGGTCAGTGGAGCTGAGATCCGACGCGGCCGGCGCGTGGGACGACTCCTTCGGCCTCTGGAAGCAGAATCTTCCTGCGGTCATAAGCATCTCGAACCCGGCCTCCCGGGCGCGAGCCTTCAGGAAGTCCCAGTCCGACAGGTTCACCTGGGAGACGTGATCGTGCACGGTCTGAGACTCGTCGATGCCTCCGATCTGCAGGCCGGCGTCCACCGCCACCTGCCGGGCGATGTCGGAGTCCTTGACATTCTTGAAGGCTCTCGTCCGGCGGCCACGGAGCAGCCGGTGCGCCGGGTCGTACCCGCGAGCGATGGCATGCGAGCCCGCATGGTCGTACTCCGCCTCGAGCGCCGTGATCTCGCCGGTGAACAGCGGCTCCGATGGCTGGTCCCCGAGGGCGGGGGTGGCGATGGTGATCCTGGCGCCGATCTCGACGCCGTTCCTGCTCAGGACGTCATGCTCGCCACCGTCGCGGAGCCTGATGGCGAACATGTCCGGCTGGTGGAGGTGCTGGTCGACGACCACCTGCTCGAGCATGGCGTCGAGGTCGGGCTTGGGGCTGTCGTTCACCCTGACCGTGGGCTTGACGGTGAATTTCGGCTGATCGGGCATGACGACCTCTCAGCCGGACCCGTTCGACGCCGGTTCCAGGTCGTCGTCGGCTCTTCCGATGATCAGGGTCCTGCCGGTGGGCACGCGGAGCGGATCGTCGATGTCATTGAGCAGGGCGATCCGCCGCCAGAGAGTGGCGTCCCCGAACTCGGCATAGGCGAGCGACTGGAGGCTGTCGCCGGCGGTCATGACGTGGGTCCGATGCCCGCCGGCACCCCCGGAGGTCGGGTTCTGGAGCTGGCCCTTCGCGTCGCTCGGGACCTCCTCGAGGGTGATGCTGGCGGTGGCCCGGGTGGGTGTGCCGTCCTGCCGGAACATCGTGTACTTGGCATTCACCGACTTGAGGAAGCCGGTGAACCAGCTGAGCGGATGCTTCCTCCCCCATTCGAATCCCAGGATGGGAGGCTGCGGCTTGTTCGCAGCATGGGATGACGTGGTGGGCTGGAGCCACCCGAACAGCTTCCCGACGTCACCGGAGACGTCGCCCCCGGGCGTCTCCCAGCGGTCGAAGAGCAGCTCCATCTGGAGGGAGGCGGGATCGGTCCCCGTGAACTCGGGTGGGCTCGCCTTCTTGTTGCCCTTGGCGGTCGACCGTTTCCACGTCGCGGCCTTCGACACCGAGTACGAGGTGGGGTTGAAGAGGAAGTCGAGCTTGTCCGCCCGGTTGTCGACGGGGAAGAGGCACGCCTTCTCGGCGTGGGCCGTGCTCATCCCAGAGCCCCCGTGGGAAGGAAGCCGTTGTGGGCCAGTTCGAGCATCTCGGTCGCGCCCTGGCTCGCCGAGACGTCGAGCTGTGGCGCGGTCCAGCGGACCGGGAAGACGCCGTCGAGGTTCCACTGGCTGACCTGTTCGCCGGCGGCGTCGAGCACGGTGATGACCGCGGTGCTGCGCTTCACCTCGGACTGCATCCCCGAGACCCACGCTGCCACGTCGGGTGAGTGCTCGTTGAGGGGCCGGGTGAGCTTGACGTTGGCGTACTTGCAGCGGCCGGGGATGCGATGGACGTGGCTGTTCTCCCCGCCCTCCTGGTACTCGAAGATGTCGTACTCGACGGTGAGCCCCTCGCACTTCATCCAGTCGCCCAGGCTCCCGTGGTCGTCGATCTTCACGGTGAACCGGACGCTCAGTCCTCGCTCGCTCACGGTGGTCCTCCTCCCATCAGGTCATCGCAGGTCGGTCACCATGCCGGCGCGCTCACGCTCCACCAGGAGCTCAGCGCGCAGCCGGGTGCCGATGTGCTCGTAGAGCCGGCGCGCCAGCTCCTCGATCTCCCCCCCGGGAGGCGGGCCGCCTGGACCACTCGGGCCGGCTTCGGCTGGCGCCGCCGGCTCGGCGGCCTGCTGCTGAACGGCGGTGACCGGCGGGACAGCGTGCGCCGGCTCCTCGATGGCCCGCTGCAGTGCCAGCGTGACGACCCGATCGGCGCGCGGCTCGCTGCTGCCGGCGGCGGTGGCGCGGAGGGGGAGAGGGAGGTCGACCGCTGGTGCCGGGCCAGGACGGAGGACGACGTCACGCTGGAGGCTGGCGAGCGAGGGGAGACCACGCCCGGACGGCGCATCCCCGGTCGTCGGGGACGGCTGCCACCCCGGTCTCTCGGGACCACTGGCGGTGGACGCCGGCGCGGCGGCGGTTGGCGCCCACTCCGCGGTGGCCGAAGGGAGGGCGGCCGGGGGCAGGGATCGGAGAGCCTGGACCAGCGGTGCAGTCGATGTCAGCCGCGCATGGGCGACGGTGGGCCGGTTCGTGGGTGGTGTGACCGGTGGGGTCGCCGGGCGGTGCGCGGCGGCGACGCCGTGCTGGTCGGTGATCGCGGGAGGTGATGGCGCCGGGAGGTCAGGCAGCCATGCAGCCGCCTGCGGGGGGGACGGTGTCGAGGCGGGCGCTGCGGCGCGCTGGAGGGCAACCGGCAGCGATGCCGGGGCAGCGGTGACCGGCGCCGCCGGCGTGGATGCCGAGGCAGGCGCTGCCATGCGCTGGTGGGCGACCGGCAGCGATGCCGGGGCAGCGGTGACCGGCGCCGGCGTGGGTGCCGAGGCAGGCGCTGCCGTGCGCTGGAGGGTGACCGGCAGCGATGCCGGGGCAGCGGTGACCGGCGCCGGCGTGGGTGTCGAGGCGGGCGCTGTCGTGCGCTGGAGGGTGACCGGCGGCGATGTCGGGGCAGCGGTGACTGGCGCCGGCGTGGGTGTCGAGGCGGGCGCTGCGGCACGCTGGAGGGTGGCCGGCGGCGATGTCGGCGCAGCGGTGATCGGCGCCGGCGACGACGGGGGCGCGGTGGCGCGGTGGAGGCCGATCAGCGGTGGACGTGGGAGCTCGACGGCGATCGTCGCCGGCGGCTCGGGGCGCACCTCGGCGGGGTCGGCCGATGGAGTCTCGACGCCGGCGACCGGGGGCGTGGCCCGGAGCACCACGGCGGGATCTCCCTCCGGCGCGGCGTCCGCCGTCGAGGTGTCGCGGCTCGGCGGCCGCATCGGTGCCGGCAGCTCACGGGTGATCGCGGGTCCCTGGTTCGCGGCGGCGGCGCTCGGCCCGGCGGCGAGCTGGTGTCGGGGGGTCGCCACGACGTCTGCGAGCGGGCCGCGCCACGGTGCCGGAGGATCGACGGACATCGCCGGCTCTCTCTGCACCGCACTGGCAGGCCCGTCCGAGGACGTCGCGTCGGGTGGCCGCGTCTGGTCGGGGAGCACCGGGCGGCGCGGGGACGACACCTCGCGCCCTGTCGGCACGAGCGATGAGGGCGCAACCGGCGGGGGCGTGCTGGGCACCGGCACGGATGCGGCCCGCTGCACGGACGGGATCGACACCGCTTGTTCGGCCGACAGGACGGTCCTGGCAGACGCTGGTAGGGCGGCCGTTGAGCTGTGCACGGCTCGCGTGCCTGCGGCCTCCGGGGTGGCCGCCGTGAAGGACGGTGCGGTGGGGAGCGCGGGGGAGGGGGAGGTGGAGGTGGCCGGAGGGTCGACGGTCGCCGTGGAGTCGGGTGACGCGGACACGGCGACGGCCGCGGAGGAGGAGGCTCCGCCCGGCGATCCCGGCGAGGGGAGGGGGGCGCCGGCGCCGGCTGCGCCGGCCGGGGCCACAGCCCCGCCGGGCTGGGGGGTCCGGCTGAAGGGGATGCCGATCCCCAGCCGGCGTGAGCGGCCGAGCGACGGTCGCGGCTGGGGGATGCCCGCAGGGCCCTCGGCGCTCCCCGGCAGCTGCGATCGTTGCATCGGGCCGGCCACCGTCACGCGCTGCGCGATCATGGCTGCCGCTCCCGCCGTGGCCGTGGGCGTGAGCGGGGAGACGGCACCTGCCTGGGCATTGGCGCCGGTGTCATGCCGTGGCGGCGAGGCGTGGGAGTACGGGTCTGGGCTCTGCGTCAGGGACGGCGCCGTCTCTGGCGGGGACGGGGGCGGGTCGGCCTCCCGCAGCATCCGGACGGGCTCCAGGTCGGGCATCTCCCCGACGCCCGCCGGTTCGATCTGCCGATGCCGCTCCATTCCTCGCAGCGGGGGCAGCTGTCCCGTGGGTGCAGCTGCCACGGGGACGGCCAGCCCGGCCACCGTCCCTCCCGGAGCGTCGGCGCTGAGGTGGTGTCCCAGCGGCGCCAGGGCCGTCTCCAGCGCCGGCGCCCCGGGAAGCCCGGGGTGCAGAGCGCGGCGCTGGGCGACCAGCGGTGCCGGCCCGACCGCCGGCTCGATGGGCGGCAGCGTTGCCCAGTCGCGCCGCGGTTGCGGCGCCGCGGCCTCTGCCCGGGAGCCGTGCGAGTCGCCGGGCACGCTCCCCTGGGGCCTGCGTCGGAGAGGCCAGCGCATCGACCCTACCCCCCCTCGGCGACGCGCCGGTTGATGCTCCCGATCTGCTCGATGAAGCGGTGCCGCAGCGGGTGCTCGAGGTCGAGGATCTCGTCGAGCGACCAGTGGAAGTGATAGGCGACGTACGCGACCTCCTCGACGAGGCGGTCGGCCGCGTACGTCACGATTCCCCCGGGCGAGAGCCCGCCATGTCGACGGCGAAGCCGTGCTTGCAGGACGGGCAGGTCACCGATGCACGCGAGTGCCCCTCGGCGTTGATGCGCCGGTAGAGGTCCTGGAGGAAGGCGAGGTCGGAGGCGAAGAGCTCCTCCACGACCCCGGGATTGATCGACGACACCGAGCCCAGCCGGACGATCACCCGCGAGAGCAGGATCACCGTCAGGTAGGCCTCGTTCTCGCGCACCCGAGGGTCCCGCTGCGGGGCGATCTCGTCCCGCGCGGTGGCCAGGCGCATCACTCCCTCGCGATGCACCCGGCCGTCGGTGTCCACGTAGCCGCGGGGAAGGGTGAAGCGGAACTCGGTCTGCAGCGCGTTGGACGCGGGCGCGGCCGGTGCCACCGCGGCGCTCGCCGGCATGGTCACTTCACCCTCTCGAAGCGCTCACAGACGATGGTCGCCTCCTCCACCGCGACCTCGGTGGAGAACGCCTTGAGCCCGCTGATGGTGATCTTGCTCACCCACGCGTCGAAGAGGTTGTACCGGGACACCTCGCTGTGCTCCGGGTCGAGCAGCACGATCGAGGCCTCTCGCCGCGCCTCCTTGACCTTGCCGTCGAGCATCTTCTTGTGCCATTCGTACATGTCCATCGACACGCTCTTGGCGCGCTTGAGGGTGATGGTCGGCGCCTTGTGGGCTCCCGGGAGATACTTGATCACCGGCTTGCCCTTGATGTCGTTCTCCTTGATGGTGATGAGCTCGATCTCCGAGGTCAGCCCGGAGCACTCCATGAACTGCGCGATGGAGGTGCCCTTGACCTCGACGTAGAAGTACTGTCCGCCGATGGCGTCGTTGGTGGAAACCGACGGTAGTCCGGTTGGCACGTGATGCTCCTCTGGGTGTCCGTTGCGATCCGGCGGCGCCGCTGCTC
>JAQBPH010000325.1:0-3688 GCA_028287625.1 Chloroflexota bacterium
AGCAGCCGCAGCCGCGGCCGCCACCGCTCCGGCAGCCGGCGCACCGCCACCGCCGCGATCGCCAGGGTGCCGGCCAGGTACACGAGGTCGGCGCCGAGCACCTCGGCGGCGAAGGAGAGCCGCCCGCCCGCGATCCGCTCGAGCACGCGAGGGGTCGCCGACCAGGCGCAGTAGGGCAGCACGACCGCGGCCACCGCCAGCAGGACGGCGCGCATCTCGGCGAGCCGCTCCCAGACCACGGCCACGCCGGCGAGCACCAGCGTCACGGCGGCCAGGCGCAGGTCGAAGGGATCGACGCCGATCGGGTCGGTGTCGAAGAGCCGGGGGCCGAGGAGGACCACCGCCAGCGCCGCCGAGGCGATCACGAGCGCCAGCAGCGGCCGGCGCCAGGCCGCTCCGACGCCGGGTCCGTCCAGGCGACGCTCCATCACCCGCTGTATACCGGGCCGGCGACCGCGTGCGCCGCACTTCCGGTAGCCTTACCCGCCGGGATGAGCGTGACGATTCTGGTGGGCGGCCAGTGGGGCGACGAGGGCAAGGGGAAGGTCATCGACCTCCTCGCCGACGGCGTGGACATGGTGGTCCGCTCCCAGGGCGGCAACAACGCCGGCCACACCGTGGTCAGCGGGGGACGCGAGTTCCGCTTCCAGCTCATCCCCAGCGGCATCCTCTACCCCCAGGTCACCTGTGTGATCGGTCACGGCATGGTGGTCGACCCCCGGGCCTTCCTCGCCGAGCTCGACACCCTCCGCGGCCAGGGCATCAGCACCGACAACCTGGTGATCAGCGACCGGGCCCACATGGTGATGCCCTACCACCCCGCCTTCGACAAGCTCGGCGAGCAGCAGCGCGGCGACGACCGCCTGGGCACCACCGCCCGCGGCATCGGGCCCACCTACGAGGACAAGGTGCGGCGCATCGGCTTCCGCATCGGCGACCTCCAGAAGCCCAGGTTCATGGAGAAGAAGCTCCGCTTCGTGCTCCGTCTCAAGAACGAGGCGCTCACCAGGCTCTACGGGGTCGACCCCTTCGACGAGCAGACCATCCTCGACGAGTACATGCAGCACGGCGAGCTGCTCGACCGCTACATCCGCGACATCTACCCGATCGTCCAGGGCGCCATCGCCCGCGGCGACCGCATCCTGCTCGAGGGCGCCCAGGGGGTGATGCTCGACATCGATCTCGGCACCTACCCGTACGTCACCTCCTCGGCGCCGACCGCGGGCGGGGCCTGCACCGGCAGCGGCATCCCCCCCTCGCGGATCTCCAAGACCATCGGCGTCTTCAAGGCCTACACCACCCGGGTGGGCTACGGCCCCTTCCCCACCGAGCTGCACGACGGCCTCGGCGAGCGCATCCGCGAGGTGGGGGCGGAGTTCGGCACCGTCACCGGGCGGGCCCGGCGGGTGGGCTGGTTCGACGCCGCGGTGGCCCGCTATGCGGTCAACACCAACGGCGTGGACGCGATGTTCGTCACCAAGCTCGACGTTCTCGACAGCGTCGACCCGATCAGGATCTGCACCGGCTACGTCAGCAAGGGCGAGTCCTGGGACCATCCGATGGCCAACATCTCCCACATGAAGCACTGCGAGGGGGTCTACGAGGAGATGCCCGGCTGGCTGTCGCCGACCCGCGACTGCCGGCGGCTGGAGGACCTGCCCGCCGCGGCGCGCGCCTACATCACCCGCCTCGGCGAGGTCAGCGGCGCCCCCGTGGAGGGCGTCTCGGTCGGGCCCGACCGCGAGCACACCATCGTGCTGGGCCCGCTGATCCCCTGACGCGACCCGCTATCCTCGGCACGGTGATCACCGTGGCCCGCCGGGCGGCCGCCGCCGTCCTCGTCGCCCTCGTCGCGCTGCTGGTGCCGGGCACGTCGCCGGCGATGGCCGCGGACTGGGGCAGGGTGGGGGCGCTGCCCGGGCTCGGCGGCTCGAGGATCTGGTCGGTGGCCTTCAACCCCGCCCTGCCCGCCACCGCGCTCGCCGCCACCGACGCCGGGGTCTACCGGACCACCGACGGCGGGCAGACGTGGAATGCCACGCCGGTCCACGGCACCCGGGTCTGGGTGGTCGGCTTCGACGTCCGCCCCGCGCACACCGCCTACGCCGGGCTGGCCGGCGGTGGGGTGCAGCGGAGCGACGACGGCGGCCGCAGCTGGCGCGAGGTGTCGGGCGGCCTCCCAGACCGCAACGTGCGCGCCCTGGCCTTCGGCCTCGGCGGCCTGGCGGTGGGCACCAGCAACGGCGTGGCGGTGAGCGTCGACGGCAGCACCTGGCGCCCCGCCGGCCTCGACGGCTTCGACGTCAGCGCGGTGGCGGTGGCCGCCAACTCGCCCCAGTTCACCCTGGTCGCGGGGACCGACGCCGGCCCCGGCACCGGCTTCCTCTTCCGCAACGCCGGCCCCGGCCCCGCCTGGGAGCCGCTCGCCCAGGGTCTTCCCGCGACCGCGGTGGTCTCCTCGCTGGGCGCCGGGCCGCTGCCCCAGTCGGCGCAGTTCCGTCCCCTGGTGGTGGCCACCAACAAGGGCACGTACCACAGCATCGATGGCGGCACCACCTGGACCCCGAGCACCGGCATCGCCGAGCCGCTGTCGGTGACCACCCTCGGCTTCAGCCAGCTCGACCCGAACCTGGTCTATGCGGGCAGCGACGCGGGTGGGAGCACCGGCGGCACCATCCTCCGCTCCACCGACGGGGGCGCGAGCTTCGTGGCCGCCGACAAGGGGCTGCCCGCCGACCGCCGCTCGGTCTCCTCGATCGCCGTGGCCCCCGCCCAGCCGCCGCTGGTGATGATCGGGGTGGTGCCCCCCCAGGGGGGTGCGGCGCTGTACAGCCAGATCGACGACACCGTCCCGCCCCCCGCGGCGATCACCGGCGAGAGGGGCATCGCCCCGGCCGGCTCCGCATCCCTGCCCCGAGCGGCCCCCACCCCGAGGCCCGAGGTGGTCGACCCCCTGATCACCCCGGAGCAGTCCGGCCCGGCGCGGCTCGCCGGGGCGATCTTCCACTGGCCCTTCCCGCTCACCCTCGAGGTGCTGGCGGCGCTCGGCGCCACCGCGCTGGGGATCCGCCGGCGGCAGCAGCGGCTGGACGTGGACGGGCCTCCATGAGCATGAGCGGCGACCGGTTCGGCTCCGTGACCGACTGCATCGCCCGCCTCGACGCCGCCGACTACCTGATCGACCCCGAGGCCGCCACCGTCACCTACCTGGCCACCCGGATGGAGAAGCCGCTGCTGGTCGAGGGGCCGGCGGGGGTGGGCAAGACGGAGCTCGCCCGGGCGCTCTCCCGCGCCCTCGACCGCGAGCTGGTCCGGCTGCAGTGCTACGAGGGGCTGGACGAGGCCAAGGCGCTCTACGAGTGGGAGTACGCCAAGCAGCTGCTCTACACCCAGATCCTCCGCGACAAGATCGGCGAGGCGGTGGGCGATGCCGCCACCCTGGCGGAGGCGGTCGAGCGCATCGCCCTCCAGGACGACGTCTTCTTCAGCGACCGCTTTCTGCTCCCCCGCCCGCTGCTCAAGGCGATCCTCAGCGAGAAGCCGGTGGTGCTGCTCATCGACGAGATCGACAAGGGCGACGCCTAGTTCGAGGCCTTCCTGCTCGAGATGCTCGGCGACTACCAGGTCACCGTCCCCGAGCTGGGCACGCTGACCGCCCGCACCCGGCCGGTGACGGTGCTGACCAGCA
>JAQBPH010000328.1:0-2918 GCA_028287625.1 Chloroflexota bacterium
AGCGGGGCGGCGGCGGTCACGAGCGCCGTCCCCACATCGCCTCGACGAGCCCGCGGAGCGCGGCGCCGCCGTCGACCTCGGACACCAGCGCGCCGAGCAGCGACTCGACGGCGCGGCGGTGGCCGTCCTCGACCTCGAGGGCGCGCTCCCGGGCGCCCGCGGCCTCGAGCAGCTCGAGCAGCCGCCCGACGCTGCTGGCGGGGTCGTCGAGGGCGGCGGCGAGGTCGGCGGCGCCGCCACCGTCGAGCGCCGCCGCGACCGGGAGGCTGGCCTTGCGGCGGGCGAGGTCGCCGCCGACGGGCTTGCCCGTCTCTGCCGGCTCGCCCCAGACCCCGAGGATGTCGTCGCGGGCCTGGAAGGCGAGGCCGAGCCGCTCGCCCAGCCGCCAGAAGGCCTCGACCACGGTGTCGTCGCCGTCGCGGGCGGTGGCCGCTCCGGCCGCGCTGGAGGCGGCGAACAGCGCCCCCGTCTTGCGCGTGGCCAGCCGCTCCCAGTCGGCGATGCTGGGGGCGATGGCGCCCTCGGCGCTCAGGTCGAGGTGCTGTCCCTCGATCATCGACAGGGTGGCGCTGTGGATCAGGGCCGCCGCCCAGGGGCTGGCCCGCCACGCCAGCCCGAGGCCCAGGGCCATCAGGGCGTCACCGGCGTTGAGCGCCGGGCCGGTGCCGGCGCGCGCCCAGAGCGAGGGGCGGCCGCGGCGCTCGCGGTCGCCGTCGGCGATGTCGTCGTGGACCAGCGAGAAGGCGTGGATGCACTCCAGCGCCAGCGCCGGCAGCAGCGCCAGGTCGAGGTCACCCCCGAGCGCGTCGCACACCTGCAGGCAGAGCAGCGGCCGCAGCCGCTTGCCGCCGGTGGCGATGGGGGCGCCGTCGGCCCCGAGCACGCCGAGGGCCTCGCCGCAGAGCGGCCGCATCGCCTCCGGGCAGTCGCCCAGGGCGAGGCGGAGACCGCCGTCGATGCGGGAGCGCAGCTCGGCGCTGCGCGCGGGGATGGAAGGGGCCACGCCGGGTCCGAGCACCGCCGCCATCAGAAGCTCCTGCAGAGGTCGTCGACGGCGTCGACGAGCCAGTCGGGTGTCGAGGTGCCGCTGGCGATGCCGATGCGCTGCCCCGGCGAGAACCACTCCGGCCGCACCTCGTCGGGCGTCTCGACATGGTAGGTGGGGCGGTGGGCCCCGCAGCTGTCCGCAAGCGCCCGGGTGTTGGCGCTCGACCTGCCGCCCACGACCACGATGACGTCCGCCTGCTCCACCAGCCGGCCGCCGTCGCGCTGGCGCATGGTCACCACCGGGCAGCGGGTGTCGTGCACCTCGAGGCTCAGCGCCCGCCGCTCGAGGGCGGCGAGGATGGGGGGCAGGTGGGCGCCGGGGAAGGTGCTCTGCACGACCACGCCGAGGTGCTCGCCCGCGGGGACGCGCTCGGCCTCGGCGGCGGTGGAGACGAGGTGGCCACCGGCCGCCCAGCCGAGCACGCCGCGGACCTCCGGATGCTCGCCGTGGCCGACCACCACCAAGGTGCGGCCGCTGTCGCGGACCGCCATCGCCGCCTCCTGCACCCGCCGCACCAGGGGGCAGGTGGTGTCGACCACCTCGAGGCCGCGACGCGACGCCTCCGCGAAGACGGCGGGCGGTGCCCCGTGGGCGGTCACCACCAGCCGGGCGCCCGGGCGGACGCGCGCCGGTTCGCGCTCGACGCTCAGACCGCGCAGCGCCAGCCGCTCCTGGGCCTGGGGGTTGTGCACGATCGAGCCGAGCGCCACCACGGAGCGCGGGTCGCCGTCGCCGAGCGCCGCCTCCACGGTGGCGAGGGCGTCGCGGACCCCGAAGCACGGCCCGGTGAAGCGGGCGCGGACGGTCTCCAGCCTGGTGCCTCCTGGGAGGGAAGACGATCCGCCAGCCAGTGTGCACCGGGGTCCTCACAGCCGCCGTCATCGCCACGCCACCCCCGATGGCGAGACTGCGAGCCCCGCCACATGTGACTCACGTGGCAGGTGTGGGGCCAGCGCGCTCCCCGCCCCGGCGCCGCCGGCGAACTGCTAGGTTGGCCGGGAGATGAGCAGGGAGTGGACCCTCGCCACCCGGGCGGCACACGCCGGGCTCGGCTCCGACCCGGTCTCCGGGGCGATCGCGCCGCCGCTGGTGCCCGCCGCGATCTTCGAGCACGGCAACCCCGGGGGCTACGAGTACGGCCGTGAGCGCAACCCGCTCTGGGAGCGGCTCGAGGCCACCCTCGCCGACCTCGACGAGGGCGCGGCCGCGGTGGTCTTCTCCGCCGGCGTCGCCGCCCTCGCGGCGGTGCTCGGCACGGTGCCGGCGGGAGCGCCGGTGGTGGGGCCGCACAACGGCTACTCGGGCACCCGGCGGCTCCTCCACGAGCTCGACGCCGCCGGCCGCATCGAGGCGCGGCTGGTCGACATCGCCGACACCGAGGCGGTGGCGGCCGCGTCCGCCGGCGCGGCGCTGTGCTGCCTCGAGACCATCACCAACCCGCTGCTCACCGTCTGCGACGTGCCCGCGTGCGCCGCCGCCGCCCACGCCGCCGGGGCCCGGGTGATGGTCGACAGCACCCTCACGCCCCCGTGCACCATGCGCCCCCTGCCGCTGGGCGCCGACCTGGTGGTGCACTCGCTCACCAAGTACGCGGGCGGCCACAGCGACCTCATCCTCGGCGCGGTGGTGGCGGCCCGCGCCGAGGACGCGGAGCCGCTGCGCAGCCTGCGCACCCGCGACGGCGCCATCCCCGGACAGCTCGAGACCTGGCTGACGCTGCGCGGACTGCGCACCCTCGAGGTGCGCGTGCGCCGGCAGATGGAGAACGCGGCGGCGCTCGCCCGCCGGCTCGCCGAGCACCCCGACGTGGCCGCCGTGCTCTACCCCGGCCTGGCCACCCACCCTCACCACGAGCGCGCCGCCCGGCTGC
>JAQBPH010000386.1:0-3850 GCA_028287625.1 Chloroflexota bacterium
CGCAGCCCGGGCTGTACGGCGGCACCCGCGGGGCGGCGGCCTGCGACGCCCAGCAGCTGGTCACCGGCCTGCAGCAGAGGCCGGCGCTCGCCGCCGCCTGGGCGGAGGTCGAGGGCATCGTCCCCGGTGACATCCCCGGCTTCGCCGGCGGCCTCACCGCGGTGGTGCTGCGCGGTGACACGCGGGTGACCGACCACGGCTTCGTCACCGACCATGCGAGCAGCGACCAGTCGGTGCTGGAGGCCGGAACCGGGGTGATGGTCGACCACTTCGGCGTCGCCCGGGTGCGCTGCGCCGGCGGCACCCCGCTCACCCCACCGGTCCCGGTGACCATCAGCCCGAGGTACGTGGGGACGCGCTGGACCGGCTTCGCGCCCGCCGGGGCCACGGTGGTGACGGCGGCGAGCCAGCCGATGGCCGTTCTGGTGCTCGTCGACGGCGCCACCGGGGCACGCTTCAGCCGCCCGGTGGGCACCGACGGGCGGGCGGACGGCGACGCCCCGGCGGCCTCCGCCTCGACCTGATCGCGCGCCGGCGCGGACCTGTGATCCAGAGAGGGGGATACTCGATGAGCACGATGAACCGCCGCCGCTTCCTCGGCGTCGCCGGGGGCGCGGCGCTGGCCGCGTCGCTGCCCTGGAGCCTGCCCGCGCTGCGCGCCGGCGCCGCCCAGCGGCTGCCGGGCTCCCTGCCCTTCCCGCAGCGCCCGGCGGGGATGCTCCATCCCGACCTCGTCCCGGAGCTGGCCGGCATCGACCACATCATCATCGTGATGATGGAGAACCACTCCTTCGACAACTACTTCGGCATGCTGCCGCACCACGTCCCCGGTCTCGCCGGCCGGGTCGACGGCTGGCCCTCGCTGGCCGCCGACGGCCGGCCCGCCGCCACCAACACCGACTCCAGGGGCGCGGCCTACCGGGCCTTCCCCATGCCCAACGGGTGCCAGCTGCAGAGCGGCCCGCTGCAGACCTGGGACGCCAGCCACATCGCCTTCGCGGGCGGGGCGATGAACGGCTTCGCCGCCGCCGGGGGCCAGGTGGCGATGGGCTACTGGGACCAGCGCGTCCTGCCCTTCGCCTACGCGCTCGCCTCGCAGTTCCCCGTGTGCGACCGCTACTTCTCGTCGACGCTCTGCCAGACCTACCCCAACCGTGTCTTCCTGATGGCGGCGACCGCGGCGGGGCTGGTGACCACCGACACGCCGCCGCCCACGGTCACCCCGCCCAACGGCCACATCCTCCAGGTGCTCGAGGCCCACGGCATCTCGTGGGGATGCTTCTACACCGACGCGCCCACCCCCGGGCTGTTCGGCACCGGCTACGTGACCGCGCGCTCGGGGAAGAGCCTGTTCGGGCCCAGCGGCTCGCCCGACCGCACCGTGCAGGCCTTCCAGGCGGCGCTGGCGGCCAACACCCTCCCCGCCGTGACCCTGGTCGAGGGCGGCTACCGCTACTCGAGCGAGGAGAACCCGCAGGACGTGCGCGCCGGCCAGAGCTTCGTCTCCGGCGTGATCCACGCGCTGTTCGCCGCGCCCGCGGTGTGGGCGAGGTCGTTGCTCGTCCTCACCTACGACGAGGGCGGCGGCTACTACGACCACGTCGCCCCGCCCGCGGCGGTGTCGCCGGGCGACGGCACCCACCCGACCCTCAAGCCGGGGCAGCAGGGCTACGGCGACGACTACACCCGGCTGGGCTTCCGCGTGCCCACCGTGGTGGTGTCGCCGTGGGCGAAGTCGGGCTTCACCTCGCACACCGTGTACGACCACACCTCCATCCTCGCCACCATCCAGCGTCGCTGGAACCTGCCCGCGCTCACCCGGCGGGACGCCGGCGCCGCACCGCTCACCGACTGCCTGGTGGCCTCCGGCCCGGCACCGTTCGCCACCCCGCCGGCGCTGGCGGCGCCGCCGCCGGTCACCGAGACCGACTCCAGGAACTGCACCAACCCCGGTGCCGCGGGCAGCTTCCCGCCGGCGGGACGCTGATCGGCGCGCCGAGCGCGGTGGGGCCGCGTGCGGGCGTGCACCCGGCGGTGCGGCGCCTCGCCGCCGGGGCCATGGTGCTGGGCTCGGTCGCGCTCGTCCTCGGCGCGCTGATGCCCTGGGCGCGGCTGAGGGCGCCGATCGCCGGCACCCTCACCCGCTCGGGGATCGACAGCGGCGCGGACGCGGTGTTCTGCATCGGCGTGGGCGTCGCCGCCTGCCTGGCGGGTCTGCGCACCCTGCTCTCCGGCGGTCCCGGGTCCGGCTCCGCCACCGAGCGCGCGGTGGTCGGCGGCGTGGGCGTGCTCGGCCTGGCCTGCGCGGTGTTCGCGCTCGCCGCCGCCAGGCACGTCGAGGAGCGCCTCGGTTCGCTGCTCGACCGGCTCCCCGACCTCGCCCGCCCCTTCGTCACCGGCGAGGTCGGCGAGGGGATCTGGATGGTCGCCGCCGGCGGGGCGGTGATCGCCCTCGCCGCGCTCGCGCGGGTGCTCACCTCGGCGCCGGGGAGAGGGTAGCCGGCTCGGCCGGCGGGAGCCGTGCGACGCGGCCCGGTGCTGCGCCAGCACCGGGACGTGGCGGCTCCAGCACGTCGGGGCAAGGGTGCCCGGGTGGTCAGGGGTGGTTGACGAGCACCAGGACCTCCGACGGCGGAAGGTCGCGGATCTCCACGTACGCCGCGCCATCCCGCAGCCGCACCGGTAGCCGCTGGCCGATCGGGTGCGGTCCGCGGTACGCCGCCCCGGCGGCGGTGTGGGCGGAGTTGGCCACAATTTCGAGGAACGGCTGGGGACCGGCGTTGAGCGCGGCGTCCGCCAGGACGTCGCCTCCGCGAGCCGTTGCCCCGTTGCCGTTCACGATGCACAGCGCCTCCTCGTCGTCGAGCAGGCGTGACCATGCGATGAGCTCACCGCCGCCGGCCGGGGAGAACGGCCCGCCGAAGTCGGAGATGGGTCGCTGATACTGCCGGCCGTACCGGAGCACCGGGAAGCGGCGCCGCACCTCGGCCAGCGCCGCGATGCGGATGTACGCAGGCGACCGTGTGTCGAAGCAGTGCGCTCCGACCGTGCCGAACGGGCCGAAGCCCGGCAGATCCGGATCCAGGGCCTGCCCGCCGGAGTCGATCCCAGCCCGTCCGCTCCTCCGCGGATGGACGGGACCGAACATGGCCTCCCGCAGGTACCGGTCGCCACCGTAGTTCGACAGGTACTTCTCGCGTTCACTCTGCTCCGGCCCGGCGAAGGCCTGCTCCGTCCCGTAGTAGATGCACGGGATGCCCAGGGTGAACAGCTGGATCGCCACGCCCGCCACCACCTGGTGATCGCTCGAGGCGCCGGCGGAGAATCGCAGCTTCTCGCCGGCGACGTGGTCGTGGTCGTCGAGGATCGATACGTGGCGCTTGCCGGAGTCCCGATGTGATCCGAGCGTGCTCTCCCAGGCGTCGACGAGGTCGAAGTATTCGTGAGGAGGCGCCAGCCCCTTGGCCACGCTGGTGAGGACCGGCCGCACCTCGCCGATGTCGAGGGCCGCGTCGAGGTTGCTCCCCAGCACCTGGAGGTAGCGTTCGGCGAAGCGGTCCGCTCCGGCCACCTCGGCGACCAGGAAGAACTGAGCCTTGCCCAGGTTGGCCGCGAACTCCTTGATCGCACCGCAGAAGTTCCGCCCGGTGTCCTCGTCCACGTGCTTGAGGGTGTCCACCCTCATTCCGTCGCAATCGGTCAGCGCAATCCAGTACCTGTAGCAGCGTGACACGTCGTCGAGCGCCTGGGTGCCGTCATAGTTGATGTCTCGGTCGCCGCAGAAGTCGGTCCGGCGGAACTCGGCGTGCGGGTCGTCGATGTCCCCGGCGCCCAGGTCCCCCTCACCGGC
>JAQBPH010000398.1:0-5278 GCA_028287625.1 Chloroflexota bacterium
GGCGAGCTGGAGCGCGAGTTCGCCTTCGGGGTGGTGCGGCAGCTGGTGGAGCCGCTGCTGGCGGAGGCGTCGGACGAGGAGCGTGCCTCGCTCCTGGAGGGGCCACCCGGGGTCGCGGCAGCGCTCCTGGGTCTGCCACGCACCCTCGCCGCCACCGGCGAGCCTGCACCGGTCGCTCCGGACCCGTCCTTCGCGGTGCTCCACGGGCTCTACTGGCTGTTCGCAAACCTTGCGGCCGAGCGGCCGGTGGCTCTGGTGGTAGATGACGCGCAGTGGGTGGACTGTGGATCGCTGCGCGTCCTGGCCTTCCTGCTGCCCCGGCTGGATGAGCTGCGCGCTGCGGTGCTGCTGGCGGCGCGACCCGCCGAGGCGGGAGCAGGTCGTGAGGGGGAGCTGTTCGCCGTGCTGACCATGGACTCGGCGACCGAGGTCCTCACCCTGGCGCCGCTCTCCGCCGGCGGGGTCGCCCGGCTGATCACGGCGGGGTTGGGCTCCGAGCCCGAGCCCGGCTTCGTGTCCGCATGCAGGGACGCGACCGGCGGAACTCCGTTCCTGGTGCGCACGCTGGTGGCGGCGTTGGCCGAGGCGGGGGTCGTGCCGGTCGCCGCCTCGGCGTCGAGGGTGCGCGGGCTCGCCACCGCCACCGTGGGTCGATGGGGGGTGCTGCAGCTCCGGCGGCTGGGCCCCGAGGCGGCCCGCCTCGCTCGCGCCGTGTCGGTCCTGGAGCGCGCCGAGCCGGCGGAGGCAGCGGGTCTGGCCGGGCTCGCGCCCGCCGATGCGGCGAAGGCGGCCGCGCTCCTCGTTCGCGCCGGTGTGCTGGAGGAGGGGCCGCTCGCCTTCGCCCACCCCATCCTGCGCGCCGGTGTCTACGCGGAGATCGCCGCGACCGCCCGTGCCGAGGCGCACGGACGCGCGGCGCGCCTGCTGTCGGAGCGCCACGCGGGCACGGCTCGCGTCGCCGAGCATCTGCTGCTGACCGCTCCGGCGGGTGACCCCTGGGTGGTGGAGCAGTTGCGGGGAGCCGCCCGAGCCGCTGCCGCAGGCGGCGCGCCGGACTCGGCGGCCGTCTACCTCCGCCGCGCACTCGCGGAGCCGCCACCCGGGGAGGTCGACGCCGCTCTGTTGCTCGACCTCGGCACGGCCGAGTACAGCGCGGGCCACCCGGGCTGGGAGCAGCACCTGACGGCGGCCGTGGAGGCGGCCGGGGATGACACGGCCCGAACTGCCGCCGGCCTGCAGCTCGCCACGGCTCTGGGCCTCCACTACCGGCTCGCCGAGGCGGCCAGGGCCTGCGATGGCGTCGCCGCCCACCTCGACCGGCGGGACACCGAGGCCCGTGCAATGCTCGAGAGCGTGGCCGTCGTGCTCGGGCTGTACGACGCCGCCACCGCGCCGTCGGTGGCCGATCGAGCCGGTGCCCTCGTCGTGCTCGCCGGCGAGCGAGCCGCCCCGCGCCACGTTCTGGCGGCGGCGGCCTACGTGTCGGCGTCGGCCAACGAGCCGGCCGATCGGGTGGCGGAGCTGGCACGCCGGGCGATCGCCTCCGGCCCGCGGCCGCTGCCCGAGCCGGGCGAGGGACCGTGGTTCCCGATCGCCATGGAAGCGCTGTTCTGGGCCGAGCGCTACGACGAGGTACAGGCGCTCCTCGACGCCGCCGTGGCACAGGCGCGAGCCGTGGCCAACCGGCTGGTCCTTCCCGGAGCGTTGGGGCTCCGGGCGCGGCTCTCCCTCCGACGCGGCGATCTGGTGGCCGCGGAGGCGGACGCGCGCGCGCTGCTGGAGGGCTCCGAGCTGTCGGCTCCCCCGCTCTGGCGTCTGTCCGTGACGGGCGCGCTCGTCGGCACGCTCATCGAGCGGGGGGAGCTGGACGAGGCGGAGCGCATGCTCGAGCCACTGGCGGCCGATCTGCAGGGCATGTTGCAGGTGGCGGCGCTGCTGCACGACGCGCGCGGCCGCCTTCGACTCGCTCGGCGGCGACCCCGCGACGCACTCGGCGACTTCCTGGCAGCCGGCGAGATCGCCACCGGGATGCGCGCGTTCAGCCCGTGCGTCCTGCCGTGGCGCTCGGACGCCGCCCTGGCGCACCTCGCGCTCGGCGAGCTGGACGCGGCGCGACTCCTGAGCACCGAGGAGCTGGAGCTGGCCCGCACCTTCGGCGCCCCGCGCGCTCTCGGCGTGGCGCTCCGGGCCGACGGGCTGGTCGCCGGCGGTGCGCACGGCGAGCAGTTGCTGCGCGAGGCGATCGAGGTGCTGGGCGGCCCCGACACCCGGCTCGAACAGGCCCGCGCGCTCGCCGATCTCGGCGCGCTCCTGCGTCGCGGTAACCGTCGCGTCGAGGCCCGCGAGATGCTGCGTCGCGCGGTCGACGCTGCGCACCACGCCGGCGCCCGCCCGCTCGCCGACCGTGCCGAGACCGAGCTGCGCGCCACCGGCGCCCGGCCGCGCCGCGCGCTGCTCACCGGCCTCGAGGCTCTCACCGCCAGCGAGCGACGCATCGCCGAGCTGGCCGCCCAGGGGCTCACCAACCGTCAGATCGCTCAGAACCTGTTCGTCACCGCCCGGACCGTCGAGGGCCACCTCACCAGTGTGTTCACCAAGCTCGACGTCCGGACCCGCATGGAACTGTCCGGAGCGCTGGGGACGACCGTGTCGCGGGGTGCCCACGCTTGACCACCGTCGGCACCGTCATGATGCTGACGACGGTCGCGGTGGTCGCCAGCGGGCAGTCGGTCGTCGGTGCGGTCCGGACAGCGGCCACCGGCCACGCCGCCGCAACGAAGTGCTCAGAGCTCAGAGTGCCGGTCAGTGTCCCGGGAGGATCGGGTCCGATCGCCGGAACGCTGTGTCAGCCGCCAGGCGCAACCACGGTGCAGCTGCTCGTCCATGGCTACACCTACGGCCGCTATTACTGGGCCATGCCGCAGGTGACCGAGACCTACTCCTACGCGTGGGGTGCGAACCTGGCCGGTTATGCGACCTTCGCCCTCGACAGGATCGGCATTGGGGCCTCACAGTGCCGTCCATCAGGTCGTCCAGGCGCTGCGCCGGGGCACGCTCGGCACGGCATACAGGAAGGTCGTCCTCGCCGGGCACAGCTACGGCGCGGTCAGCGCGCTTCTCGAGGCGAGTACCTACCACGACGTCGACGCGCTGATCATCAACGGAGGTGGCCATCGTTACAACCCGGTCAACATCGGTCTACTCATCGAGACCAACATGATCCCGGCGATGTTGGACCCGAAGTTCGCGAACAGTGGGTACGACCCCGGCTATGAGACGACCAGGCCCGGTGCCCGGTCGGTGTTCTACAACGCGTCCAACGCCGACCCTGGCGTCATCGCGCTGGACGAGCAGCTCAAGCAGACTGGCACGCGCCTCGAGGGCTTCTCCGGAGCGCTGTACCCCCTGCGCACCGCCGACCGAAACCTCAGTCTTCCCAGCCTCACGATCAACGGCGACAAGGATCCGTTCTTCTGCGACAACGCCGAGGACTGCTCGTCGTCGGACGCGCTGGCGGCCTTCGAGCGGCAGTTCTACGCGCCTGGGGTGGCGGTGAGAGCGAGGGTCTTCCGGGGTGCGGGACACGACATCAATCTCGAACGGGTGGCTCCCGAGGTGTTCACGTCAATGCTGGACTTCGTCGACCGCTACGTCGGCCACTGACCCTGGACTGTCGCCCCGTTCATCGCGGCTGGAGAATCGCTGCCCTGAGGGGGCTGGAGGCGTGGCGGCTGCCCTTGCTCTCCTAGAGTCGGAGTTTGCCGAGTACGTGCAGCGTAGGTTGTCTGGACCTACGCCGCCGTCGGGGACCGCCGCCACGCCCGCTCACCCAAGACCGCCTCACTGGTAAACCCTCTGCGCTATCCTTTACTAAGGATCGGCCGTAGGACAGGATGCGTAGAGATGCGCGGGACCATGGTCCGCCGGACGTGGGTGTGGAACCCGAGCGTCTACGCCCCTGCACGCCACCGGCGCAGCTGCGGATACGAGGCCTTCATTCCATCGGCGCTGGTCGATCTTCGCCTGCAACTCCCCGGTGATGTCGCGGGGGTCATCTCGGACGCGGAGCAGACGGTCGCCGACCTCAACCGCCGGGCTGGGCCGGAGCTGGCGCCTCTCGCCCGGCTCCTACTGCGAACCGAGTCCATTGCCTCGTCCAAGGTCGAGGGGATGCAGATGGACGCCCGTGCCCTCGCCCGCGCCGAGGCCAACCAGGACGCCGGTCGGAGGGTGGGACCTGAGGCGGTCGAGATCCTGGCCAACATCGACGCGATGCAGCTGGCCATCGAACGAGCATCGACCGCGACGCCGATCCGGGTGGCGGACATCGTGGACATCCACACCGCGCTCCTTGCGCGGGGACCGACTCCGCGCATCGCCGGGCGGATCCGGACGTCCCAGAACTGGATCGGTGGCAACGACCACAACCCATGTGGCGCCGACTTCGTACCGCCTCCTCCGGAGGAAGTGGAGCGCCTGCTGCACGATCTCGCCGCCTTCTGCAACGAGGAGACCCTCCCGCCCCTCGTCCAGGCCGCTGTCGCCCACGCGCAGTTCGAGACCGTCCACCCCTTCGACGACGGGAACGGCAGAACCGGCCGCGCACTCGTCCAGATCGTCCTGCGGCGCCGCGGGCTGGCGCCGGCCTTCGTGCCTCCGGTGAGCGTCATCCTGGCCCGCAGCAAGGATCGCTACATCGAAGGGCTCATCCTGTTTCGGGAGGACCGCATCGCGGAGTGGCTGGAGATGTTCGCCGTGGCCACCCGGCAGGCGACCGACCTCGCCGTGCGGTATGCCGGCCGGGTGGCTGAGCTTCAGGATCGGTGGCGCCAGCAGCTCCGCGAGACGTCGAACCCGCGCGCCGACGCCGCCGCGTGGGCGGTGATCGAGATCCTGCCCGCCCATCCCGTGGTGACGGTTCCCGTCGCGGTCACGGCGACGAGGCGAACCAAGCCGGCGATCACGAACGCGGTCGCGGAACTGGAGCGTTCGGGGGTGCTCCACCGGCTGACCGCGTCGGCGCGAAATCGCGCCTGGGAGGCGGAGGGGCTCCTCGACCTCGTCGTCAGGCTCGAGGCAGGCCTGGACTGACCCAGCTGGCCCATCGAGCTTGGACCTACGCCTCATTTCCGAGTTGGACCTACACCTCCCCTCTACAGGACCTACACGTTCACTCTGACGCCACCTTGTGAGTGCTCACGCCGGGCCCTGATCTGACCGGTCGATCAGCGCAAACAACGTTGGCACACAAGGGGAACGAAACTGAGGGAGGCTGGAG
>JAQBPH010000422.1:0-2605 GCA_028287625.1 Chloroflexota bacterium
CCGCCCACCGGCGGTGGCCACCGGCTCCGCCCCGGCGGCGGCCGGCTCCACGGTGGCGGTGAACTCGGGCCCCGTCCGGTTGCGCACGTGGCGCCCCGGCGCGGGCTCACCCGGGGGCAGGGGCGGCGGGGCGACCATCGGGCCGGAGCGCTCCGACGCCCAGCGCAGCCACTCCTCCCACCAGCTGCCCTGGTGCCTGGTCGCGCCCGTGCGCCAGCTCTCGGGATCGGCCGGGTGCTTCGGGTTGGTCCAGTGGACGCTCTTGGAGCCCCCCGGCGGGTTGACCACGCCGGCGATGTGGCCGCTGTTGGTGAGCACGTAGGTCACGTCGCCACCGAGCACCTGGGTGATCTTGTAGCTGCCCCGCCACGGGGTGATGTGGTCGGCCTCGGCGCCGAGCACGAAGAACGGGGTGCGGACCTTCGAGAGGTCGACGGGGGTGCCGGCGATGGTGAAGGCGCCGGGGCGCACCAGCCGGTTCTCCAGGTAGCAGGCGTGCAGGTACTGGCTGTGCATGGTCGCGGGCATGTTGGTGCTGTCGCCGTTCCAGGCGAGGATGTCGAAGGCCGGCGGCTTGCGCCCCATGTACCAGTTGGAGACCACGTAGTTCCACACCAGGTCGTTGCCGCGCAGCAGGTCGAAGGTGGTGGCCATCTTCGAGGCCTCGAGGAAGCCCTTCTTCGACATCGCCCTGTCCAGCTGCTGCACCCCGCCGGCGTCGGCGAAGACGCCGAGGTCGCCGGGCTCGGAGAAGTCCACCAGGGTGTTGGTGATGGTCACCCACCCGAGCCGGTCGGCCTGCCCCTTCGCCGCCAGGTGGGCGGCGGCGAGCACCGCGTAGGTGCCCCCCAGGCAGAGCGCGGCGATGTTCACTTTTGGTGCGCCGGTGAGCCGCTGCACCTGGTCGAGGGCGCTGAGCACGCCGTCGACGAAGTAGTCGTCCATGGTGAGCGATGCCAGCGAGGCGTCCGGATTGCGGTAGCTGATGACGAAGACGGTGAAGCCGTTCCTCACCATGTACTCGATCCAGGACCGGCCCGGGGCCAGGTCCAGGATGTAGTACTTGTTGATCCAGGGCGGGCTCATGAGGATGGGGATCTCGTGGACCTTCTCGGTCTGCGGCTCGTACGCGATCAGCTCGATCAGCCGGTTGCGCATCACCACCCGCCCCGGCGTGGCGGCGAGGTCGCGGCCCAGCTCGAAGGCCGAGGCATCGACCTGCTGGGGCCGGCCGCCGTTGCGAGCCGCGTCCTGGAGCATGGTGGACATGCCCCGCAGCACGCTCAACCCGCCGGTGTCGATCGCCTCCTTCACCACCGCCGGGTTGAGCAGCGGCAGGTTGCTCGGGGCGGCGGCGTCGAGCATGGCGTTGAGGGCGAAGCGCGCCTTGCGACGGTCGGCGGTGCCGAGGTGGGACTCGTCGACGCGGTCGCGCCACCACTGCGCCGAGATCAGGTAGCTCTCGAGCACGTGCCGCAGCCAGGGGTTGTCCTTCCAGGCGCGGTCGGCGAAGCGGCGGTCACCCGGCGCAGGAGCGACCAGCGGCGCCGGGTCGGCCCCCATCAGCCGGCTCATGGTCTGCGCGGCGACGGTGCCCTGGCGCAGCGCCAGGTCGGCGCTGGTGCGGATTGCCGTGGCGGGGTGGGCGGCGATGTCGAGGGCCAGCTTGCGCAGCGCACCGCCGAAGCTGGAGGAGGTGGCGCCGGCCAGGCGCGCACCGTACTGGGCCTCGGTGAGACCGTCCCTGACCTCGTCCATGGTCGTCGCCATCGCCCGTGCCTCCCGTCGGTTCAGTTGATGCGCCGCTCGCGGCCCGACCACTCGCGCTCGCGGAGCACGAACTTCTGCACCTTGCCGGTGGCGTTCTTCGGCAGGTCGATGAACTCCACCTTCTTCGGGCACTTGAACCGGGCGATGCGACCCCGGCAGTGCTCGATGATCTCCGCCTCGGTGGCGGACTGCCCCTGCTTCAGGGTGACGAAGGCCTTGGGCACCTCGCCCCACCTCTCGTCGGGGATGGCCACCACCGCGCACTCCATCACCGCCGGGTGGGCGGCGACCGCCTGCTCGACCTCGATGGTGGAGATGTTCTCGCCGCCGGAGATGATGACGTCCTTCTTGCGGTCACGCAGCTCGAGCCAGCCGTCGGGGTGCATCACGCCCACGTCGCCGGAGTGGAACCAGCCGCCCGCGAAGGCCTGCTCGGTGGCCTCGTCGTCCGCGTAGTAGCCCTTCATCACCACGTTGCCGCGGAACACCACCTCGCCCATGGTCTCCCCGTCGGCGGGCACGTCGGCCATGTTCTCGTCGACGACCCGCACCGCGCCTGCGGTGACGTGGGGGGTGCCCTGGCGGGAGAGCAGGCGGGCCCGCTCGTCGGCGGTGGCCTCCCGGGTGCTCGGCGCCATCTCGTGGACGGTGAAGGGCCCGTAGGTCTCGGTGAGCCCGTAGACGTGGATCAGGTCGAAGTTCAGCTCCGCCATCTGGCCGATGATCGCCGGTGACGGCGGCGCCCCCGCGGTGAAGAGGCGCACCGGGCGCTCCAGGCGGTGGGCGCTCCGGTGGTTCGCGAGCATGGTGAGCACCGTCGGCGCGCCGCAGAAGT